>NZ_JBHVDX010000211.1:0-18220 GCF_042802555.1 Streptomyces sp. NPDC057474
CCCCGTGCTTCTTCAGGGCCCGCAGGGCCGTTTTCAGGGACGCGGGGAACTGCGCGACCAGCCCCCACTCACCCGCAGACGAACACGGCGCCCCTACGGGACCCTGGGGAAGCGGGCCTGGAGGGTCCAGATTGCCGGATTCTCGGCGAGATCGTCGTGGAGGTCGCAGAGGTCGGCGATCACATCGTGCAGGAAGTCGCGGGCCTCACGGCGTAGATCGGCGTGGGAGAAGGTCAGCGGTGGTTCCTCGGCCGGCATCCAGTCCGCCTCGACGTCAACCCACCCGAAGCGGCGCTCGAAGAGCATGCGGTCCGTGGACTCGGTGAAGTCGAGTTCCGCGTACTGAGGCCGGGAAGCGCGGGATCCGGTCGGGTCCTGGTCGATTCGTTCCACGATGTCGCACAGCGCCCACGCGAAGTCCAGCACCGGCACCCATCCCCAGGCTGTGGACAGCTCCCGGTCCGCCTTGGTGTCGGCGAGATACACGTCACCGCAGAACAGGTCGTGTCGCAGCGCGTACACGTCGGCGCGGCGGTAGTCCGTCTGCGGCGGGTCGGGGAAGCGGTTCGAGAGGGCGTAGCCGATGTCGAGCACGTAGGCGATGGTGTCATGTCCTCATAGGATCTCCGACGTGTCCCGATCCGCACCGGTTGTCCCGGCCGCCCTGCTCACCGTCGCGCTGGCACTCACGCTCACGTCGTGCACCGAGGGCGGCGGCGAGGCCGAGGGGACCAGGGGTTCCGCCGGCGTCCGGGACCTGTACTTCCCCAAGCTCGGCAACGGCGGGTACGACGTCACCCACTACGCCCTCACCCTCAAATACGAACCCCCACCCGAGACCGGGGACGGCACCGGGGACGACACCGAGGCGGACGCCAACCTGCGTGCCACCGCCGTCGTCACCGCGCGGGCGACGCGGGACCTCGGCTCCTTCAACCTCGACCTCAAGGGGATGGACGTCGAGTCGGTCGCCGTCGAGGGCGCGGCGGCGCGGTGGGAGCGGGCGGGGCAGGAGCTGACCGTCACCCCGGAGAACGGGCTCGACGAAGGGGAGACGTTCCGTACGACCGTGCGCTACTCGGGAACCCCGGAGACGATCACTGACCCGGACGGCTCCCGTGAGGGCTGGCTGCCGACCGCCGACGGCGTCCTCGCGCTCGGCGAACCGGCGGGCTCGATGACCTGGTTCCCCGGCAACCACCACCCCTCCGACAAGGCGACCTACGACATCACGGTCACCGTCCCGGAGGGCCTGCGGGCCGTCTCCAACGGGGAGTTGAGGAGCGAAGCCGGCAAGGACGGTTGTACTACCTACTCCTGGCACACCGCCGAACCGATGGCGAGCTATGTGGCCACGATCGCGATCGGCACGTACGAGATCCAGCGCTCGACGGTGGGCGAGATCCAGCGCTCGACGGTGGGCGAGGGCGAGGGCGAGGGCGAGGGCGAGGGCGCGGGCGCGGGTGGGCTTCCGGTGTACGTCGCCGTCGATCCCGCGCAGGTCGAGGACAGCCGGGTGGTCCTCGGCCGGATCCCCGAAATCATCGAGTGGGCGGAGGGGAACTTCGGTCCGTACCCCTTCTCCTCCACCGGCGCGATCGTCGACAGGCCGGAGGATGTCGCGTACGCGCTGGAGACCCAGAACCGGCCCGTCTTCCCCGGCGCCCCCGACATCTCGCTCCTCGTCCACGAACTGGCCCACCAGTGGTACGGCGACTCCGTCACCCCGAAGAGCTGGCGGGACATGTGGCTCAACGAGGGCTTCGCCACGTACGCCGAGTGGCTGTGGGAGGAGGACCACGGCGGCGACTCCGCCCAGGAGATCTTCGACGCGCTGTACGACGGCGACTACTACCAGGACGCCGCCTCGAACGAGGCCGTCTGGGACTTCCCGCCCGCGAAGCCGCCGAGCGCCGCCCGAATCTCCGACAGCCCGGTGTACGAACGCGGTGCCATGGTCCTGCACAAGCTCCGTGACGCCGTCGGCGACGACGCTTTCTTCGAGCTGATCCAGGGCTGGGCGACCGCTCACCGCCACGGCAACGCGGACACGGCCGACTTCACGGCCTACGCCGAGGAGTACGCGGAGAAGACAGCTCCGGGCGCGGACCTGACCCAGGTGTGGGAGGACTGGCTGTACGGCGAGGGCAAGCCGCCGGAGGCGTGAGAGGGGCCCTCACTCCTCGGATTTCTCCGACGCCTCGAACTCCGCCAGCAGCCGGGGCAGTTCGGGCGGCCATACGGCCCTTTCGGCCTCGGCGAGCTCCTGGCGGGTCCACCAACGCCAGGCCAGGATGCCCTCCTCGGCGCGCGCGGCGGCGAGGAGGCCGCCGACCGGTTCGCGGCGTGGGCCCCGGGCCACGTAGATGTGGTCGCTCTGGCGGACGGGGATGCCGGCGCGTGTGAAGTCATGGTCCCAGGAACAGAGGAAGGGGCCCGGCTCCACGTCCGTCCAGCCCGTCTCCTCGCGCAGTTCCCGCAGGGCACCCTCGTGCGGTGTCTCATCCTCCTCCAGACCTCCTCCGGGCAGGGCCCAGTGCACGCCCACCTCCTCGTTGTGGTACTTGAAAAGGAAGACGGCACCCTCCGGGTCGAGTACGGCAACCCGTGCGGCCCGGCGTGGCGTACGCAGCGTCTTGCGTAACACCGTGCAGGGGCGGCCCAGTTGGCGGTCCCGGCGATGCTCGACGACCCCGTAACCGAGGGACGTCCAGAACGCCAGGGCGCCGGGGTTGTTGTCGAGCGCCGCCAACCGTACGGCGGTACGCCCCGCCTGCCGGAACCGTTCCTCGACGAGCGCCGCCAACTGCCGCCCGTACCCCTGCCGTTGCGCTCCGGCGTCGACGAGCAGCAGCCCGATCCACGGGTCGGGGTCGGCCGGATCGGGATGGCGCGCGAGGGTGATGGCGGCCCCGACGAGCCGCCGGTAGTCGGGATGGCTGTGGCTGTGGCTGTGGCTGTGGCTGTTGCTGTTGCTGTTGCTGTCGTCGTCGCGCGCGAGCAGGATCTCCACGTCCGGGTTGGCCAACTCCACCGACAGTGCCGCGGCCACCTGTTCGGGACGGATGTCGCTCGCGTCCGGGAAGTCACCGCTCAGGGCGTAGAAGTCACGGTTGGAGGCGTGCAGGGCGGTGAGTTCGGTGAGGAGGGGGCCGGGAATCGTTCCGTCCTCGGCCGTGCGGAGGGGTTCGAGCAGCAGCATGCCCCGCACGGTATCGATCAGGACTGACATCGGCTCCGGACCGAGCGGCTCGATCCCCTCCCGATCCCCCTGACTCCCGGCCGTGCGCCTGGACCTACAGTGCCTCCGGACGCAGGGGAGCCGAAGCGCGAGGAGTCGCGAGGAGTCGCGAGGAGGCGTGTGGAGGCGCGAGGAGGCGTGTGGAGGCGCGAGGAGGCGTGTGGAGCAGCGGGTGCGTGCGCACAAGGTCCGGCTGGGCGGCGACGAGTTCCGCGTGATCCGGCCGGCCCCGTCCCCGGCACGGTTGGCGTTGCGCGACGATCATCACTGGCTGTCGCCGGGCACTTCTGTGTCGAGTCGGCCCGGGCCCTGGTCACGGGTACGGAATCGGCGGCGTCGCGCAGCCGCCCCGCTGCACATCCAGTACTCCGCCGACTGGCGGGTGTGAGGGCGGGCGGGCCCTGACCACGGCCGAAGGCCCGGCCGCGACGGCGGGCGTCGCGGCGGGGCCTTCGGCGGTGTGGCGTGGTGTGGCGCGGGGCACCGGCCCCGGACGTCAGAACGTGAACGTCAGAACGTCAGACGCTGACGCCGAAGTCCTGGGCGATGCCGACGAGGCCCGAGGCGTAGCCCTGGCCGACCGCGCGGAACTTCCACTCGGCGCCGTTGCGGTACAGCTCGCCGAAGACCATGGCGGTCTCGGTGGCGGCGTCCTCGGAGAGGTCGTAGCGGGCGATCTCGGCGCCACCGGCCTGGTTGATGATGCGGATGTAGGCGTTGCGGACCTGGCCGAAGTTCTGCGAGCGGTTCTCCGCGTCGTAGATGGAGACCGGGAAGACGATCTTGTCGATGTCGGCGGGGAGGCCCGCCAGGTTGACGTTGATCGCCTCGTCGTCGCCCGCGCCCTCACCCGTGCGGTTGTCACCGGTGTGGACGATGGTCTGGTCCGGGGTCTGCTTGTTGTTGAAGAAGACGAAGTGGCCGTCCGAGTAGACCTTGCCCTGCGTGTTGACCGCGATCGCGGAGGCGTCGAGGTCGAAGTCCGTGCCGGTGGTGCTGCGGACGTCCCAGCCGAGGCCCACGGTGACGGCGGTCAGGCCCGGAGCCTCCTTGGTGAGCGAGACGTTGCCACCCTTGGACAGGCTTACAGCCATGGTTGGGAGTCCTTCCCTCGTTGCGTACGTGCCTTACGGGCTTCGTGCCGGGGACGAAGCTACCTGTACCCCTATGAACGTCGGGAGGGGCGCCAGAGGTTCCAGCGGTTTTTACTTTCTTTACCCGGGCCCTCTTGGCCCGGGTCCGGCCGGTTGCGGTGAAAAAGGCGTGACGTGGACCGGACATTCGCGCGACCATGGGGGCATGTCCGGTCCTCACGTCATCCGTGGCTCCGTCTCGCTTCCCGAGGCCGAGCTCATCTGGCGTTTCTCCCGGTCCTCCGGTCCCGGCGGACAGCACGTCAACACCAGTGACTCGCAGGTCGAGCTGCGGTTCGACCTCGCGAACACCGAGGCACTGCCCGAGGTGTGGAAGGCGCGGGCGCTGGAGCGGCTCGCGGGGCGGCTCGTCGACGGGGTCGTCAGTGTCCGGTCCTCCGAGCACCGTTCCCAGTGGCGCAACCGGGAGACCGCCGCCGTACGGCTGGCCGCGCTGCTCGCGGAGGCGACCGCGCCGCCGCCCAGGCCGCGGCGGGCAACCCGTATCCCGAGGGGGATCAACGAACGGCGGCTGCGGGAGAAGAAGCAGCGGTCCGACACCAAGCGGGGGCGGTCGGGGCGGGACTGGGGCTGAGGTCCGGGGCGGCCCGGTGCGTAGCTGCCGGAGCGTCGTGGTTGCTCGCGAAGTCCCCGCGCCCCTGACGGGGCCGTTCTACGGGGCCAACTGCCTGTAGCGGCCCCGGAAGTAGGTCAGCGGGCCTCCGTCCGCGCCCGGCGATGTCGAAGCCAGGACCCTGCCGATGACCAGGGTGTGGTCGCCGGCGGTCACCCGTCGCTCGGTGCGGCATTCCAGGGTGGCCAGGGCGCCGTCGACCAGGAGGGCGCCGGTGGCCTCGCCCCGGGTGTGCGGGAGGTCCTCGAAGAGGAGGCGGTCGCTCACTCGGCCCTTCATGGCGAAGCGGCCGGCGATGGTGCGCTGGTGGTCGGAGAGGACGGAGACGGCCCACAGTGGCTGCTCGTCGAGGAGGTCGTCCATCCGGGAGCCCTCGCGGAGGCTGACCATGACGAGGGGCGGGTCGAGGGACACCGACATGAAGGAGGTGGCCGTCATACCGACGTCCTCGCCGCGCGGTCCCTCCGGATCCAGCGCCGCCTCGTGCGCGGTCACCAGGACCACCCCGGCCGCCAGGCGGGACATCGCGGCACGGAACTCGTCTTCACTCACCCCCTCAGCATGCCCGCCGGGGAGGGGACCGGGGGCGGCCGGGGTGCGCTCGGCAGCCACGGGTGAATGTGCGGGAGGAAGGGCGCGCGGTGTCACCGGCGGGGCTGGGGGTGGGGTCTTCGACACGTCTGCACGCTAGTCCCCGGCGATCGGCCACCACATCGGGCCAGGGCCCGACCCGTCACCGGACCTACGACCTAGGGCGACCTGCTCGGCCTCGCTCAGCCCCGCTCCGCCCCTGCTCAACCCTGCTCACAGTGCCTACACAGAGTTCTGAATTCTGTTCAGGAAGCGCACGAGAGAAACGCATAAACTCCACTCAATTGCTCATCTTGTGTTGTGACTTGAGTCACAGGAGCCATATTTTGTTGACCCTGTGTACCGAGTGGGCTTCGCGCTGTGATTCAGTGGCGGGGACGCTGCAAGCTGTAAGCGGGAACTGTAAGCGGTAGTAAGCCCGCGAGTTAAGCAGGTTACCTGGAGCCTGGAGCTGCCACGAGATCTCGGGGGGAGGGCGAATGGAAACCGAGTCGGAGCCCTACGTCCGTCTGGGGACGCTGCGGCAGCTGCACAAGGTGATGGCGGACATGAACACCGCGCGCAGCCTGGCCGACACGCTGCAGACCGTCGCCGACGGTGTGGTCAACGGCCTGGGCTACGAACTGGCCTGCGTGAACCTCGTCCGCCCCGACGGCGACCTGGTCGTCGCCGCCCTCGCCGGGAACAGCGCCGCCGAGGCCCTGATCACCGGCCGGGTCGGCTCCCGCGCCTCCTGGGACCGCCGGCTGACCATGGGTGAGGCCTGGGGCGACCTGCGGTTCATACCGCACACCGAGGGCTGGGTGCTGGATGAGGACGATGTGCCCCAGTGGTACACCGACGGGCCCGCGCCCCGCTTCGAGGACGAGTGGCATCCGTCCGACCGGCTCTTCGCGCCGATGTACACGCCGGGCGCCGGCGGCGCCTCCTGCGGCGAGCTGCTCGGCGTCGTGTCCGTGGACCGGCCGCGAAACGGTCGGCGACCGGGCGCATGGGGACGGGAAGCGCTCCAGATGTACGCCTTCCAGGCCGCCATCGCGATCAGTAACGCTCGCCTGCGCGCCAACATGCAGCGTGCACTGGTCAGGCTCGAAAGGGAGCAGCAGGCGCTGCGCGCCAGTGAGGAATCCTTCCGGCAGGCCTTCGAGTACGCCCCCTCCGGCATGGCCATCGCCGAGATGGGCGGCGATCAGCACGGCCGGATCCTGCGGACCAACGACGCGCTGTGCCGGCTGCTCGGACGGCCGGCTTCGGCGATGCGGCGGTATGCGTTCTCCGATCTCGTCCACCCCGAGGACATAGGCACCCTCCTGCGGACCTCCGCCGAGGGCGGGCGCGCGGAGCTGCGGCTCGGGCGCCGCGACGGGACGTACGTATGGGTGTCGCTGCGCAACAGCGTGGTCGCGGACGCCGCCGACGGGCCCCGCTTCCTGCTGACCCATGTCGAGGACATCGAGGAGCGCAAGCGCCGTGAGCTGCAGCTCGCGCACCGGGCCTCGCACGACGCCCTCACCGGGCTGCCGAACTCCGCCGAGCTGCGCTCGCGCCTCTCCTCCCGTCTCTGCCAGCGCCCCCAGTCCCTCCCGGCCGGCGCGGCGGCCGACTCGATGGACGCGGCCTTCGGGCAGTTCGGGGAGCAGGGGGAGTTCGGCGGCGAGCACGGGGAGTACGGTGCCGCCGAGCAGCCGGCGCGGCTGCCGCACCCGTCGTTCGACGAGTACGAGGCCGCGGGGCACGGCGGGCACGCCTTCGACTTCCACGTGGCCGGCGGGCCGTACGACGCCTTCGACCACCATGTCCACACGGTCGCGCCCGAGGGCGAGCGGGACGACGGGACCAAGGGGCTCGCGGTGCTCTTCTGCGACCTCGACGGGTTCAAGTCGATCAACGACCGGTTCGGGCACAACGCGGGCGACGCCGTCCTGATCGAGGTGGCCGGGCGACTCGGCCGGGGCGTGCGCGACGGCGACACCGTGGCGCGGCTCGGCGGTGACGAGTTCGTCGTCCTCGCCGACGGGCTCGGCCGTGCGGACGCCCAGGACCTCGCCGTACGCCTTCGCAACGAGATCATCCAGCCGATCCGGGTCGACGGCCGCACGATGCGTGTCGGCGCCAGTTTCGGCATCGGATGGGCACACTGCGGAATGACGGCGGACGAGGTGTTGAAATCAGCTGACGAGCGGATGTACGTCGAGAAACGATCTCGTCCCAGGCAGCACAGGCGGGCCGGATAGCGGCCGGAGTGACACCTGAGACATTCGGAGAGAAGACCAGGTCAGAGCCGGATGGCGGCTGGAAAGTGCCTGGTGGGCGGTGGGTCGGCAAGGCGATGAGTTCTGAGTCACCCGTTTGGGTCACCGCGAGCGGGTAGGCTCGCTCTCCTACACCCCCACGCAATAACCCGCCACCCGTACGTGTATGTACCGCACCGCTGAGGAGACCTAGGGATGACGCCCGGCAACAACGGCGCGAGCACGCCCGAGGACGACGACCCGTTCGGCTACCTCTACGCCGACGGGCAGGCCCGAGGAGCCCAGCCGCCCAGCGCGAGCTACGGCTACCCGAACGCGGTCAACCGGGTGCGACCGGTCGGCGAACGCCAGTACGGGCAGCAGACCCAGCAGGCTCCGCAGGCCCCCACCGCGCAGTACGGGCAGGTCCCGCAGCAGGGGTACGGCCAGCAGCAGGGCGGCCCCGGTCAGCCGAACGCGCATTACCAGGCCCCCGAGAGCTTCGGCGGCGCCCCGACGACGCGTCAGCAGGGGCACGGCGGGGGCGGCGGCCGCGGCCGCGGTCCCAACACCAAGGGCCTCCTCATCGGTGCGATCGCCGTCGTCGCCGCGGTCGTGATCGGCATCGGCGTCGCCATGCTCGGCGGCGACGACTCCGAGAACGCCTCCGGGAACGACACCGGCACCGGCACCAACCCCACCACCGGGGAGAGCGCCGACCCCAGCCCGTCGGCCAGCAAGTCGAAGGACGCGGAGACCGCCGAACTCCCCAAGGCGGAGGCCAAAACCCTCCTCCTCGGCGGGGCCGCGGCCATCGCCTCCGACGTCCCCGGCGCCAAGTCGGACGGCGGGTTCTATGTCGGCAATTTCAATTCGGTCGGGTCGTCGGTGACGTGGAAGGTGGAAGGCATCCCGAAGGGCGGCAAGTACACGCTCTATACGGGCTACGGGGTGCCGGGCAAGGATGCCACCGCCACTCTCTCGGTGAATGGCACGGCGTCCACGAACCCCGTTGACATGAAGAACTGGGCGAATGCCAAGGAAGGCGACTACCAGAAGGGCTGGACCCAGACCTACAACTTCATCCAGCTCAACGAGGGGACCAACGAGATAAAGATCTCGTGTGAACAAGGTAATCAGTGTGATGCCAACCTCGACCAGTTGTGGTTGGTCAAGGACTGGGTCGAGGGTTGATTTATTGTGTTCAAAAAGCGCCGCCTCCCAGGATGCGGCGCTTTTTGCGTCGGAAGTACGTTGTGATGGCGGGCGATTTGTGTAAACGTTAAAAGGTCCAACGTTTGACGCCTCAACTGTCCGGGCGGAAGGCGTCGCGCCTTGTTATTCCAGTCCGCCGTAAGCCTGGCCAACCGACGTGAAGAACATCAAGTTAGGCGATGCGGCCGATTGTCACGCACCTGTCCGCAACCCAACGCTTGCGCCCCTCCCATTTCAAGGGAGTCCAAGTATTGTAAGTCCCACTCTCGTTGGTGCATCGATAGGAACCGCCTGTGACCCTGCCAGTGCATTCGGCAGTCCAGCAGGGAACTTCGTCGGGGGAGCCGGTGCCAAACTTTTTAACCCGGAGTACCACAGCAGAAGTTGTCGACGTACCCGCGCGGAGGTTTCAATCGGTTCCGCCGTACGCGCCTCCTACGTCAGCTTGCGCAGGTGTAATGGTGGCAGCGAGAAGGGCTGCTGCCAGCACGCCCGGAATGGCCGTTACGCGTATGATCGTTCTTATCATGGAAATCTCCAATTCTGCGCGTTCGCCACTGTTGAAGGTGGCAAATTTTTGACACCTTATCTTTGGGTGAGGGCGGGTAAGTAGCCATTCTCGGTCATTTTTCCTGGTACTAAGAAGGGCTGATATTGCTCTATGCCGCCGTGGCCTCCCCCGTCACCGCCACCTGCCCCACCAGCTCCTCGTACGCCTGACGGTCGAACTCGCCCGCCACCGGGGCCAGTACGGTCGCCGCCGACAGAGCGACGGCGCGGGCCAGGCGGTCGGGTCAGGGGAGGTGGTCGATCAGGCTGGACGCCAGACCTGCGTACGCCCCCGGCGGCAGACTGCCGCACAGGGCCACCACTGAGGTGGAGCGCAGCAGTTCGACGTATGCCTCCTGGGAGGCGGACCA
Source organism: Streptomyces sp. NPDC057474 (assembly GCF_042802555.1). Taxonomy (NCBI): domain Bacteria; kingdom Bacillati; phylum Actinomycetota; class Actinomycetes; order Kitasatosporales; family Streptomycetaceae; genus Streptomyces; species Streptomyces sp. NPDC057474. Next base: position 9,966 of record NZ_JBHVDX010000211.1, read on the forward strand.
CTCGGCGGATGCGATGGGTGGGCCCGGTTCGTTGAGTCGAGTCGTGTCACCACTCGCGTCGGGATTCCGGCGCGGAGCGCCGTACAGCAGCGGGACCACCAGGGGTGGAAGGTCGATGATCCGGCACTGTAGTAGAACACCCGGCGGGAATGGCTGTTCGGGTTGTCGGTGGATCGGGTGCTCGATAGCCGAACATCCCTCGGCTGAGCGCGAGCAGAGTAGCGTCCAGGGCGTGAAGCTGGTGGTGCAGGTGAAGCTGATGCCGGAGGCCGGGCAGGCCGCCGCGCTGGTGGCGACCCTGCGCACGGTCAATCAGGCCGCGAACTGGGTGTCGGCGGTGGCTTTCGAGCAGGGTATGCCGCGCGAGTACGAGCTGCGCAGGCACACCTACGCTCAGTTGAAGTCGTGGGGGCTGGGGGCGCAGGCGGCCCAGCACACCATCAAGAAGGTCCGCGACGCCTATACGACACTCAAGGCCAATATCAAGGCCGGGAACCTCGGCAGAGCGGGCTCGAAGCGGCGCCGGAAGGCCGAGCCCAAGCCCGTCGTCTTTCGGCCCGAGGCAGCCCAGCCGTACGACGACCGGTGCCTGTCGTGGCAGTTGGACGCGCAGACGGTGTCGATCTGGACCACCACCGGACGCATCCGGGGTGTGCGGTTCGTCTGCTCCGCCGACGGTCTGAAGATGCTCCAGCAGTACCGTAGGGGCGAATCAGATCTGATCGAACGTGACGGCGTCTTGTATCTGATCGCCACGTGTGAGGTGCCCGAGGCTGAAGAGTACGAGCCCGACCACTTCATCGGTGTCGATCTCGGCATCGTCAACATCGCCACCACGTCCACCGGCTACCAGGCCGCTGGACGCGGCCTGAACCGGCGCCGCACACGCGAGCGTAAGCTGCGGGGCAATCTCCAGAAGAAGAACACCAAGTCCGCCAAGAGGCGGCTCATGGCACGTGCCCGCAAAGAGCAGCGGCATGTGAAGAACACCAACCACGTCATCGCGAAACGAATCGTGACCGAGGCTGAACGCACCTCGGCCGGAATCGCCCTGGAAGACCTGGGCGGCATCCGGCAGAGGGTACGGCTCCGCAAGCCCCAACGGGTCACGCTCCACTGCTGGGCCTTCGCCCAGCTCGGAGAGTTCATCGCGTACAAGTCGCGCCGCGCAGGCGTGCCCGTGGTCCACGTCGACCCCGCCTACACCTCACAGACGTGCTGCGAGTGCGGGCACGTTGATGAGAAGAACCGGGTCGGCCAGGCCCTCTTCATCTGCCGGAACTGCGGGGTCGTTGCCCACGCGGACCGGAACGCTTCCCACAACATCGCCCAACGTGGCGCCGTAGTGTGGAACGCGGGGCGTGAGTCACGCGTCCCTGCCACCCCGTAAGGGGCGTCTGGACGGAGGAGTCCACCCGGCAGCCAGCCGGGCGCTACTTCCAAGCCCGGTCCTTCAGGGCCGGGTCAAGCTGACCGTGACCGTGAGGATCACCTGCGCCTACCCCTTTGAGTCTCGGCTGCGCGGAGGCTCGATCATGCCAAACGAGCGGTGGTCGGCCCAGACCCCCGGACCGACCACCGCACTGCGCACCGATGTCAACAAACGGACGGATCAGGTCAGTTGGGACCGCCCGCCGAGGGGCGGTCGCCGAACGGGTCCACCACCCACTCGCCCTTCCGCAGCACACCCTTGAGGTCGAAGTCCGCGTCGAGGAGTACGAGGTCGGCGTCCTTGCCCGGGTCGAGGGAGCCGACGCGGTCGTAGAGGCCGAGGAGTCTCGCCGGGTTGGCGGAGAGGGCGGCGACGGTGTCCTCGACCGGGAGGCGGTCGACGGTGACGGCGCGTCTGAAGGCGCGGTCCTGGGTGAGGGTCGAACCAGCGATCGAACCGCCCTCCACGAGGCGGGCCACCCCGTCCACGACCTCGACCGCCAGCGGGCCGAGCGTGTAGAGGCCGTCGCCGAAGCCGGCCGCGTCCATGGCGTCGGTGATGAACGCGACCCGGTCGGCGCCCGCGTGACGGAACGCCAGCTGGAGGGAGGCGGGGTGCAGATGCGTACCGTCGTTGATCAGCTCGACCGTGATCCGCTCGTCCTCCAGGAGCGCCGCGATCGGGCCGGGCTCGCGGTGGCCGAGCGGGGGCATCGCGTTGAACAGATGGGTCGCCACGGTCGCGCCCGCGTCGATGGCCTGAACCGTCTGCTCGTACGTCGCGTCCGTGTGCCCGATCGCCGCGATGACGCCGTGTTCGGCGAGGAGGTGTACGGAGTCGAGGCCGCCGGGGAGTTCGGTGGCGAGGGTGACCATGCTCGCCCGGCCGCGCGCCGCGTCGATCAGCTTGCGGACTTCTGCGGGGTCGGGGTCGCGGAGGAGTTCCTCCGAGTGCGCGCCCTTGCGGCAGGGGGAGATGAACGGGCCCTCGAAGTGGATGCCGGCGATATCGCCCTGCTCGGCGAGTTCGGAGAGGAGGCCGGCGCGGTGGGCGAGGCCGTCCATGTCGCCGGTGACCGTGGAGGCGACGAGGGTGGTGGTGCCGTGGAGGCGGTGGGTGTGGACGCCTTTCAGTACTTCGTCGACCGTGCCCGAGGTGAAGGAGGCTCCGCCGCCGCCGTGGTTGTGGATGTCGACGAAGCCGGGCACTACCCAGTGGCCGCTGACATCGATGGTGTGGGCCTTCTCGGGGGCGCTTCCGGCGATTTTGGTGCCGGTGATGATCACTCGCCCGTTTTTCACGATGCCGGTGGGGAGGACGACGTTGGCGCCTTCCAGGACGTACGGCTGCGATTGGTCGGGCGGCTGCGGGTTCGTGGGGGCTGGTCGCGCCCACGCGGCGGTAGCCGCATCTTCAGCACTGCCCCGCGCCCCTGAAGGGGCGCTGCCGGACCCGGAGTCGGAAAAAGCGGGGGCCATCAGGTGGATACCTCCGAAGGGTCCTTGGGGTCCGTGGGGCTGATGAGGTCCCAGGCCATCAGGCCGGCGCCCCGGCAGCCCGCGGTGTCGCCGAGCGCGGCCGGGACGATGGTGGGGACCTTCTGGAAGGTGACCCGGTGTTCGACGGCGGTACGCAGCGGTGTGAACAGGGTTTCACCGGCCTCCGCCAGGCCGCCACCGATGATGAGGGTGCGGGGGTCGAGGAGGGTGACGGCGGTGACGAGGCCGTCGGCGAGGGCGTCGACGGCGTGCTGCCAGACGGCGCTCGCGCGCGGGTCGCCCGACTCGACGGCCTTGGCGCAGTCCGCCGCGTCGGCCTCGGGGTCGCCGGAGGCCTCCGCCCAGGCCTGGCTGACGGCCGCCGCGGAGGCGAACCGTTCCAGACAGCCGTGCTGCCCGCAGGGACACGGAATGCCACCGGGCCGTACGACGATGTGGCCGATCTCGCCCGCGAAGCCGTGGGCGCCCGCCTCCACGCGGCCGTCGACGCCGATCGCGCCGGCGATCCCGGTGCCGAGCGCCACGAAGAGATAGCGGTCCGCCCCCCGGCCCGCGCCCACGCGCCCCTCCGCGAGCCCGCCGGTGCGCACGTCATGGCCGAGGGCGACCGGGACGCCGCCGAGGCGTTCGGCGAGGAGCGCGCGCAGTGGGACGTCGCGCCAGCCGAGGTTGGCGGCGTAGACGGCTATGCCCCGGTCGGAGTCGACGATGCCGGGCACGGCGACCCCGGAGGCGGCCGCGGGCTCGCCGAAGCACCGCTCGCCGTACGCGCGCAGCTCGGCGGCGAAGTCGAGGATCGACGCGACGACGGCGTCCGGCCCGCGCTCGCGGCCGGTGGCCAGGCGCGCCTGGTGCAGCATCTCGCCGTCGGTCCCGACCAGTGCGGCCTTCATCCCGGTGCCGCCCACATCGAGGGCGATGACATGTCTCACGGAGAACAGTGTGGCCCTTCGACCCGCGAGAGGTCTAGTCCACTTACGTGGTGTAGGCCTTATGGAGAGTTCGAGAAGTTGAGAGATTGACGGCCTTGAACGCAAAGCCTGTGATCCAGGCTGTTGTGCGCGGGGCGGTGCGACAGGTTGGGGCAGTAGGAGTGCGACAGCGGCAGCGGCGGACGAAGACCGGCGTCAGGAACGGCGGAACGGCGGCACTGGCCGCGCTGGGACTGATGGCGACGCTTGCGGGCTGCGGTGCCTCGGAGGCGAGCGGCCCCGGCGTCACCCTGAAGCTGGTCGCCGCCGACTACGGCGACTCCAAGGCGAACAGCTCCCAGAAGTACTGGGACGCGGTCGTGAAGGCGTACGAGAAGAAGACCCCGGGCGTCACGGTCGACGTCAGCGTGTACTCCTGGAACGACGTCGACCGCAAGGTCAAGGAGCTGGTCGCCGCCGGTGAGGCGCCCGACATGGCGCAGATCGGCACTTTCGCCGACTACGCCGCGGCCGACCGGCTCTACGAGGTCGACGACCTGCTCTCCATCCCCGTCCAGGCCGGTTTTCTCCCCCAGCTCGCCGACTCGGGCAAGGTGCGGCGGGTCGCGTACGGGATGCCGTTCGCCGCCTCCACCCGCGTCCTCTTCTACAACAAGAAGCTCTTCGCCGAGGCGGGCATCGACGGCGCCCCGCGCAGCTGGAGCGAACTGGCGGCCGATGCCGAGGCGCTCGACAAGGCTGGTGCCGAGACCCCGTACGCGCTGCCGCTCGGGCCTGAGGAGGCCCAGGCCGAGACCATGCAGTGGCTGCTCAGCGGCGGGGCCGGCTACACCGACGACGTCGGCACCTACCGGCTCGACTCCGAGGAGAACGTCCGGACCTTCACCTGGCTCAAGGACAAGCTGGTCGACACGGGCCTCACCGGGCCCACCGCCCCCGCCGAGCTCAACCGCGCCGACGCGTTCACGGCGTTCGCGCGCGGCGAGGTCGGCATGCTCAACGGGCACCCCAGCCTGATGCGCATGGCCGCCGACCAGGGGGTCGAGTACGGCACTGCCGCCATGCCGGGGCTCGACGGGCGGGAGCACGCCACCATGGGGGTCACCGACTGGATGATGGCCTTCAAGCAGAACGGCCACGGTGACGAGATCGGTGACTTCCTCGACTTCGTCTACAGCGACGAGAACGTTCTCGACTTCTCCCGTGAGTACGACCTTCTGCCGGTGACCGCGTCCGCGTCCGAGGAGATGGCCGCGGACAAGGACGACGCCGGCCTCGCGCCCTTCCTCGACGAGCTTGCCAACGCCGAGCTCTACCCCGTCGGCAAGACGTCCTGGGCGGACGTCAGCGCGGCGGTCAAGGAACAGATCGGGCGGGCGGTGCGGCCCGATGCGAAGCCGGGGGCGGTGCTGGGGCAGCTGCAGCAGACGGCGACCGTGGCGGATCGGGAGGACTGAGGGCGCGGCGCCTTCGAACTCGGGGGTGCGTGTGGTCTGGCGGGTGCGGGTGCGTCGTGGTTGCCCGCGCGGTTCCCCGCGCCCCTGAGAAGCAGGGGCAGCGCCCCGTGCCGGGCCTGGTCTTTCAGGGGCGCGGGGAACCGCGCGAGAAGCCCCACCCGCCCGCACTCGACCACGCATCCGCAGCTCCACGGCGCGATGTCACACCCGTCCGTTACCGTCGTCGCATGGAAGAGCTGGACGTCCGCGAACAGGCCATCCTCGCCGTGGAGCGCCAGGGCTGGGCCGGTCCCGGTGCCAAGGAGCGGGCCATACGGGAGCGGCTCGGCCTCGCCCCCGTGCGCTACTACCAGCTGCTCAACGCCCTGCTCGACGACCCACGTGCCCTCGCCCACGACCCGGTCACAGTCAACCGGCTGCGGAGGGTGCGAGAGGCCCGCCGGGCCGAGCGATGACGGATGCGGAGCGATGACGGATAGGGTCGAAGGCATGGGCAGCCACAAGGATGCAGAGAACCCCAAGGCCACCTTGCCGACACCCGTGACCCCGGCCGGGCGGGACGCGCTGGACGCGATCCTCGACCGCCCCGGCCGTACGGTGATCGCGCTCGACTTCGACGGCACGCTCGCCCCGATCGTCCCCGACCCCGAACAGGCCCGCGCCCACCCCGACGCGGTCGCCGCGCTCGCCGCACTCGCCCCCAAGGTCGCCTCCGTCGCCGTCGTGACCGGCCGCCCGGCCGGTGTCGCCGTCCGCCACGGCGGTTTCGCCGGCGTCCCCGGCCTCGAACACCTCGTCGTCCTCGGCCACTACGGCGCCGAACGCTGGGACGCCGTCACCGGCACGGTCAGCGCCCCCGCCCCCCACCCCGGCGTCGCGGCGGTCCGCGCGGAGCTGCCCGGATTCCTGGACGGCATCGGCGCGTGGCAGGGCACCTGGATCGAGGAGAAGGGGCGGGCGGTCGCCGTCCACACCCGCCGCGCCACCGACCCCCAGGCCGCCTTCGAGGCCCTGCACGCCCCCCTCACCGACCTCGCCACCCGCCACGGCCTCATCGTCGAACCCGGCCGCATGGTCCTCGAACTCCGCCCCCCGGGCATGGACAAGGGCGTCGCCCTCCGCGAGTACCTGGCGGAAACCGCCGCCGAATCGGTCCTCTACGCCGGCGACGACCTCGGCGACCTCCCCGCCTTCGCCACCATCGAGAAACTACGCACCGAGGGCACACCCGGCTTGCTGGTCTGCAGCGGCAGCACGGAGGTCACGGAGTTGTCGGAGAGGGCGGACGTCGTGGTCGACGGCCCGGCAGGGGTCGTACACCTCCTGGCAGCAATCGCCGAGCACGTATGACGAAGGGGCCGGCTGTCCCACCCGAGGGGCGCGGGGAACTGCGCCATCAGGCGCGCCTTCACCCCTCCAAGGCGCGCAACTGATCCAAGAACCACTGCGTAGGCGGCAACGCGGTAGCCGCCGCGGCCAGCCGTTTCGTACGCTCCGCCCGCTCATCCACCGGCACACTCAACGCCTCGTGCAGCGCCCCCGCCGTTCCCACCACGTCATACGGGTTCACCACCACCGAGTCGTCCCCCAGCTCCTCGAACGCCCCGGCCTCCCGCGACAGCACCAGCACGCACCCCTCGTCGGAGACCACCGGCACCTCCTTGGCGACGAGGTTCATGCCGTCCCGGATGGGGTTCACCAGGGCCACGTCCGCCAGCCGGTACGCCGCCAGGGACCGCGCGAAGTCGTCCTTCACGTGGAGGACGACCGGGGTCCAACCCGGCGTCCCGTACCGCTCGTTGATGTCGTCCGCGACCCGCTGGACCTCGGCCGTGTAGTCCCGGTACACCGCGAGGTCCTGCCGCGACGGGTACGCGAACGCGACGTGCACGACTCGCTCGCGCCAGGACGGTTGGTCGTCGAGGAGCTGCCGGTAGGCGTGCAGGCCGCGCACGATGTTCTTGGAGAGTTCCGTGCGGTCGACGCGGACGATCGTGCGGCGCGGGGTGCCGTCCGGGGCCGTACCGATCTGCTCCCGCAGCGCGGCCATGCGGTCGTCGACGTCCGCCTCGTGGGCGCGGGCCCGCAGGAAGTCCGCGTCGGCGCCCAGACCGTGCACCCCGATCCGGGTGCCGGAGGGGGTCCCGGGACCCAGTACGGCGTGACAGCACTCGGTGAACGCGTCCGCCCACCGCTGGGTGAGGAACGCGGCCCGGTCGGCGCCGAGGATCCCGTCGAGCACCTGTGCGGCGATGTCGTCGGGGAGCAGCCGGAAGTAGTCGACGGGCGCCCACGGGGTGTGCGAGAAGTGGCCGATCCGCAGGTCGGGGCGGAGTTCGCGCAGCATCCGGGGGACCAGGGTCAGGTGGTAGTCCTGGACCAGCACGGCCGCGCCGTCCGCCGCCTCCTGGTCGAGCGCCTCGGCGAAGGCGCGGTTGTACGTCTCGTACGACGCCCACTGGCGCCGGAACTCCGCGTCGAAGACGGGCTCCAGCGGGGTCTGGTAGAGCATGTGGTGCACGAACCACAGCGTGGAGTTGGCCACGCCGTTGTACGCGTCGGAGTGCACGTCGGCGGGGATGTCCAGCATGCGCACGCCGGGCTCGGCCACGCCGCGTCGTACGGCCTCGCGGTCGCCGTCGCCGAGTGCGGAGCACACCCAGACCGCGCCGGACTCCGGGTCGATCGCGGAGAGGCCGGACACCAGGCCGCCGCCGCCTCGCTTGGAGGTGAGGTCCCCGCTCTTCTCGTCCAGCGTGTACGTGACGGGGCCACGGTTGGACGCGACCAGTACCTGTGCAGCGCCGTGCGTTGATGCCATAGGGCTCAACCTAGCCCGGGGGTTCGGCGGTCAAACGTGCGGTTCGGCCGTATACAGGAGCGCCTGTGGGGTCGGGGGTGCGTGTGGGACGGCGGGTGCGGGTCCGTCGTGGCT
>NZ_JBHVDX010000212.1:0-18187 GCF_042802555.1 Streptomyces sp. NPDC057474
GGCCGGGACAGTACGACCGTCCCGGCCCCGCCGCTATGTCCTCCGTAAGCCTTTGGCATGACGCGCGGGAACATCAACCACGGGCATGCGGTACGGGTGGTCGAAGTCCAGCGTGTACGGGAAGCGGTGTCGGAGAGCGCCAGGTCGTCCGGTTCGAGCAGCACTTGCCGGTCCTGCTGCGTGAGCACGCACCGGCCGGCCAGTTGCAGGCTGACCTTCACGAAGTCGGGAAGGTCGGCGGCGATGTGCCGTCGGGTGTGCGCGACGCCGTGCGCGTTCGCCTCGACGCCGACACCTGCAGCGGACCGGGGCGGGCACTGCGCAGGGTGGCCCGGAAATCGGCAGTCTCGCGGAGCAGGGCCTCCAGCGGTACGAAACTGTGGCCGACCAGCGCCCGCCAGAACTCGAACCGGTCCGCTGAGGTTCCGTCAGTCGGGGTGCTCTCCATGGGCATTGCGGTCTCCCTTCCGCCGACGTGTGCACGCTACGACAACAGGCCGTGCCGCGGGGAACAACCGTGCGGCGCCTTCCTGCCCGACAGTGTCCGTACACAGCAGCCCCCCTGAAACGAGGAAGGCACCGCCGATGACCATCGACTTCACCCTCGGTCCCGAGCAGCGGGAGAGGCAGCTCCATGCCCGGAAGGTCGCCGGGGAGGTGCTCGGCGACGTACCGGCCGCCTTGACCGGTCTCGGTACTCCCGAGCAGCGGTTTGCCGCGACCCGCCCCTTCTACCGCGAACTGGTGCGCGCCGGCCTGCTGCGGCAACAGGTGCCGCCGCCCATGGGCGGAACCATGACCGGTCTGCTCGACCTGGCGCTGGTGGCCGAGGAACTGTGGGCGGTCGACGCCGACGTTCCGCTGTCGCTGTTCTCCACCGGCCTCGGCCTGATGCCCCTGCTCATGTTCGGCACACCGGAGCAGCAGGAGAGGCTGCTGCCGCCGTTCCTCGCCGATGACGGCGAGCCGCTCGCCGCACTCGCCTTCAGTGAGCCGGGCGGCTCCGCGAACTTCCAGTCCCCGTATCCCGGCACCGGCATCCAGACTGTCGCGCGGCGCGACGGCGACGAGTGGGTGATCAGCGGGACGAAGCAGTTCATCCCGCACGCCACCGGCTGGGACGGCGAGGGCGCCGACCTGTTAGCGGTGGCTGCCCGCACGGACCTGGAGGCCCCGCCGCAGGAGTCCCTGGCCGTCTTTCTGGTTCCCCGGCCGGAGCGCGGGCTGACCGTGCTGGGCTCGATGGAGACCGTGGGACACCGCGGCGCGCTGGTGTCGCGGGTGCGTTTCGACGAGGTGCGTGTCCCGGCCGGGAACATCCTGGGTGCGCCGGGCGATGGTATCCGCATCCTGGAGACGGCGTTCAGCGCGACCGCCGGCCTGGTCGGCGCGTTCTCCGTGGGCCTCATGCGGGCGGCCTTCCAGGCGGTGCTGGACTTTGCCCGAACCGAGCGGCGCGGTGGCGCCGTGCCCGTCATCGAGCACCAGAATGTCGGCACTCTCCTCGCCGACATGAAGGCCCGCCTGGAGGCGTGCCGCTACCTGACCTGGAAGGCGTGCGACTACTTCGACAAGACCGGCGGACGCGGCACCGAACTGTCGCTGGCGACCAAGGTGTTCGCCTCGGAGACAGCCGTCCAGGTTGTCTACGACGGGATGCGCGCCGTCGGCGCGGAGGCGTACACGACCGCACGCCCGCTGGCCGGGCTGCTCCAGGACGTGCTCGCCTATCCGCTGTTCGACGGCGGCAACGTGGGTGTGCGCCGGCCGCAGCTGCAACGGCTTTTCGCGCAGTCGGGCTACGACCAGTTGGCCGCCGCCGAGGGACGTGTGCCAGGGGAGTGACATGACGAGTCCCTGAGGGGCGGGCACGGCAGGCGGCCGTGCCCACGCTCCTGCGTGCGTCTTCGGCACCCTCAGGGTCGGCCGGCGCGGCGTCCCGCCAGTTGGCGCGGACACGCGGACCGCGTCACGAGGTTGTCAGCACCGGCCGCGCCCGAACGCCCCCTCAGAGCAGGGGCAGGCCCTCCACGAGCCGCCGGACTGCCATCACCTGTCGAGGGATGTACTCCGCGATGGTGAACCCGACGACCTCGGCCGCCTCGCCGATGTCGGTGATGAGCCTGCGAACCTGTGCGGAGGTGAGCCCTCCCGGCTCGGCGCCCAGCCCGAGCAGCACTTCGTCGCTGTCGACGACGTCGACGTCGAGGTGTACGGCGACACGCGTGCAGCCGGTCGAGGCGAGCCACTCCAGCAGGGCGTCACTCGTCGAACGCAGGTCCGCCGGTGAGAAAGTCGAGATACCCCACTTCTCCGCGTTGGGGAAATCGTCCTCCGTCCATGAAAGATGATCCTCGACGACGCGGTGTACAAGGTCTTCCGACCGGACCTCGACAAGCCGACTCGTGAGGACGCGGGTGACGCCTTCAAGTCCTTCATCCTCCTGGACCAGCCCTGGGTCGAGGTGGACGAGGTCAGCAATGCCGTCCTCTGGCTCTCCTCGGACGAGGCTCGCTCCATCACGGGTGTCCAGCTTCCCGTCGACGCCGGGACGCTCGTCAAGTGGCCCGGCGCCTGACCTGCCGACGCTCGTGAAGGGCGACTGGACACTCTCCATGTCTTGTAGCGGCGCCCCGCGCCGGGTGCCGCTACAGGCGTGAAGTGGCCCACGCGGGCCGCCGAGACTTACCGTTGGGATAGGATGAGCAGTCGCCGAGACCGCACCCAGGCCGCCGAATGAGGGACGCCCCAGCATGGTCACTAGCGCCAGTACGGCCTCCCAGGCGAAGGGCGCGTCGAAGTCCGAGGCTGTGTACCGGGCGCTGCGTGAGCGCATCACGAGTGGCACCTATTCCCCCGGGCATCGCCTGGTCCTCGGCAAGGTCGCCGATGAGTTCGGCGTGAGTGCTGTGCCGGTTCGCGAAGCGGTGCGCAAGCTGGAGGCGGAGGGCCTCGTCGACTTCCAGCGCAACGTGGGTGCCACAGTGACCGGCATTGACCAGCATGCCTACGACGACGCCATGGAGGCCCTGGCCTACCTCGAGGGCGTGGCCACGGCACTGGCGGCCCCCCACCTGACGAAGGCGGAGCTCAAGCGTGCGCACAAGCTCAACCAGCAGCTGCGTGAGTCGACGGAGAACTTCGATCCGATCGGGTTCACGTCGCTCAACCAGCAGTTCCACGAGCTGCTGTGCTCGAAGTGTCCGAACAAGCACCTACTGACTCTGGTCAATCGCGAGTGGAACCAGCTGTCGGCCATCCGCCGTTCGACCTTCAGTTTCGTTCCGGGACGCGCTCAGATCTCGCTCGCCGAGCACGAGCACATCCTGACGCTCATCAGCGACCGCGCGCCCGATCGCGAGATCGAGCTCGCCGCACGGATGCACAAATTCGGGACTCGACGAGCGTTCGACGAGTCCCGGCAGGCTTCAGGAGCCTGACCCACCCCGCGGTCTACGCGGCACAGTTGCTCCCCACGCCCTCGGTACGTCGCGTTCGCACGAGGCCACCGAACAAAACGGCGGTGTCTCCATAGCGCCCTCACCGAGCCTCTTCTCGATGCACTCGGGCCGGATCGAGGAGTTCCTCGATCCGGCCGTCGCACGAAAACGAGTCGCTGGTGGTGGAGGGCGACCTTGCGGCCCGCTCTTCGCGACAGTTTGTCGGATGGACTCATGAACCCGGGGGTTCAGCCCTCCGGCACCCCACGCAGCCGCAGCCCATGATCGTGATCATCTCGTGAGCCGCACCGCGGTGCGGCGGTGGCCGGTTGGTCAATAACTGGAGCTGGGGCCGTCGCCGGCGCTGTGGATGTACATGGACGCCAGTGACTCGGACCCCCGGGCAAGGAGCGCGACGTCCGCCCCCACGAGGACGAAGTCCGCTCCGGCATCGAGGTACAGGTGTGCTGTCTCCGGCTTGAAGGCGTTCACGCCCACCGGCTTACCTGCACGACGGACGTCCTCGATCACCGAGCGCACCACATCCTGCACAGCGGGGTGGTCCTGTCGGCCGAGCTTGCCCATGGAGGCCGCGAGGTCCGACGGGCCGACGAAGACGGCGTCCACACCGTCGACGTCCGCGATGTCGCGACAGTTCCCGACCGCCTCGGTGGACTCGATCTGGACGACCAGAGACACGTGTCCCTCGGCATGGTCGAGGTAGTCCGGGGTCCGGTTCCACCTGGACGCCCGGGCCAGGGCGCTTCCCACACCGCGTACACCGGCCGGTGGGTAGCGTGTCGAGCGGACCGCGGCCCGGGCCTGGTCCGCGCTGTCGATCATGGGAATCAACAGGTTCTGGGCGCCCAGGTCGAGATACTGCTTGATGGTCACCTGGTCGTCGGACGGCGGTCGTACCAGCGGGGTGACGGGATAGGCCGCCACCGCCTGGAGCTGGGCAAGGATGGACGCGAGGTCGTTCGGACTGTGCTCGGCGTCGATGAGCAGCCAGTCCAGCCCGCTCCCGGCGCAGATCTCGGCGACGAGCGGGCTGCCTGAGCACACCCACATCCCGACGAGGGGCCGTTCTGCCGACGCGAGCGCCTCCCGCCAGGTGGTGTTCGGAGTCATCGGAATCGGCATGTAACTGCTCCCAGCGGACCGTAGTCGGCGTAGACGGTGTCGCCCTTCTCGACCCACATGGGGCGCGTGAAGGAACCCGCCAGGATGATTTCGCCGGCAGCCAGGGCCGTTCCGTGCCGGCCCAGCTTGCCCGCCAGCCAGGCAACCCCGGTCGCGGGGTGGCCCAGGACGGCAGCCGCCACGCCGGACTCCTCGATGACCTCGTTGCGGTAGAGCAGGGCTGAGACCCAGCGCAGATCGACCTCATTGGGCCGCACCGGACGCCCGCCGATCACGACCCCGCCGAGCGCGGCATTGTCCGAGATCGTGTCGACGATCGTGCGGCCCTGCAGCTCGATGCGGGACTCGAGAATCTCGAGAGCGGGGACGACGTACGCCGTGCTGTCGAGGACGTCGAAGATCGTCGCGTCCTCCTTGAGGTCGCGATCGAGGACGAAGGCGAGCTCGACCTCGATCCGAACGTTGGCGAAGTGGTCGAAGTCGATGACGGCGCCGCTCTCGAAGAGCACGTCGTCGAAGATGACGCCGTAGTCCGGTTCCGTGATGCCGGTCGCCGCCTGCATCACCTTCGACGTGAGGCCGATCTTGTGCCCGACGATGTGCCGTCCGGCGTCGAGCCTCCGAGCGGCCCAGACGCCCTGAACGGCGTATGCGTCCTCGACGGTCATGTCCGGGTAGCGCTGGGTGATGAGCGGGATCAGCTCGGTGCCGGTCGTCACTGCGGCCAGTTCGTCGGCGATGGCCTGGATGGTCTGGGGATCGAGCATGGACACACCTCCTTCGTGACGCTCAGACGCCGGTGCCGAAGCGGACACTGTGCGACTCACCCAGGGTGATGTGTACCGCCTGCTGGTTCGTGTAGAAGTCGATCGAGCGGTAGCCGCCCTCGTGCCCTAGGCCCGAAGCCTTCACGCCGCCGAACGGAGTGCGGAGATCGCGGACGTTGTTCGAGTTGAGCCAGACCATGCCGGCCTCCACCCGGGACGCGAAGTTGTGGGCGCGACGCAGGTCCCCCGTCCAGATGTAGGCCGCGAGGCCGTACTTGACGCTGTTGGCGAGGGAGAGAGCCTCCTCGTCATCGGTGAACGGCGTGATGGCCACCACCGGGCCGAAGATCTCCTCCTGGAAGATACGCGCGGAGGAGGGGACGTCGGCGAAGACGGTCGGTCGCAGGTAGTTGCCGTGCTCCAGGCCCTCCGGCTTGTCGCCGCCCGCGACAAGGCGGCCCTCCTGCCTGCCGAGCTCGACGTAGCTGAGCACCTTGGCGTAGTGCTCGGGGTGCACCAGGGCTCCCACCTCTGTGCGCGGGTCGTGAGGAGGACCGACGACGATCTTTTCGGCGCGGGCGGCGTAGGCCTCGACGAAGCGGTCGTAGATGCTCTGCTCGACCAGGATGCGGCTGCCCGCGGTGCAGCGCTCACCGTTCAGCGAGAACACGCCGAAGAGGGTGGCGTCGATGGCGGCGTCGAAGTCGGCGTCCGCGAACACGATCGCGGGGGACTTGCCGCCCAGCTCCATCGACAGTCCCTTCAGATAGGGCGCGGCGTTGCCGAAGATGAGCGATCCGGTGCTGCTCTCACCCGTGAACGAGATCAGCGGCACGTCCGGGTGCTTGACCAGGGCATCGCCCGCCTCCTCGCCAATGCCGTTGACCAGGTTGAACACTCCGTCGGGGACCCCGGCCTCGCGGAAGATCTCGGCCCAGAGGCTGGCGGACAGCGGTGTGAACTCGGCGGGCTTGAGCACGACCGTGTTGCCGGTGGCCAGCGCCGGGGCCAGCTTCCAGCTCTCGAGCATGAACGGGGTGTTCCACGGGGTGATGAGTCCCGCGACGCCGATGGGGGAACGGTTCACGTAGTTCATCTGCTTGCCCGGCACCTTGTAGACGTCGTCTGCCTGGGCCACTACGAGGTCGGCGAAGAAGCGGAAGTTCTCTGCCGCACGCTGTGCCTGACCGAGTGCCTGAGTGATGGGCAGACCCGTGTCGAAGGTCTCGAGCTCGGCCAGGCGCGCATCGCTTGCCTCGACCAGGTCGGCGATGCGGTGCAGGACACGCGAACGCTGCCGGGGCACAAGCGTGGGCCAGGGTCCGTCGGTGAAGGCACGGCGCGCGGCAGCCACCGCGAGGTCGACGTCTTCCTTCTGCCCGGCGGCAGCGGTCGCGTAGACGGAGTTCTCGACGGGCTCGAGGACGTCGAACTGCTTGCCGGACACGCTGTCCGTCCACTTACCGTCGATGAAGTGCTGGATGTGCGTGGGGAGGTTCTCGGGCTTGTGCAGCGTCATGGGTACTCCTGATCGGCGACCGGATCACTCCCGGTCAAGGCTTGGCTGACTGGTGTGGGTTCGATCAAGTGGGGTCGGCGTCCGCTTCGAACCGGGCGCGCCATTCGGCGTTCATCGGGAACAGGCCGTCGACCTTCGCCCCGTTCGTGACCTGTCGTGCGATGTAGGCGTCCTCGGCCTCCTGCGCACTAGCGGCAGCGACCACCTCGTCCGCGATCGCCGACGGGATGACGATCACGCCGTCCGTGTCGCCCACGACCAGGTCGCCGGGCTGGACGGCGGCACCACCGCAGGTGACGGTCACGTCGGTCTCCCACGGGACGTGGCGTCGGCCGAGCACGGACGGGTGGCCACCCTGGGCGAAGACCGGCAGTTCGAAGGTGCTGAGGAATCCGCTGTCGCGGACACACCCGTCGGTGACGATCCCCGCTGCCCCGAGCCACTGCGCCCGCAAGGCCAGGATGTCGCCGACTGTCCCAGCGGTGGAATCGCGGCGGGCCTCGACGACCAGGACGTCACCCGGGCCGAGGGAGTCGAAGGCCCGCTTCTGCGCGTTGTAACCGCCTCCGTGCGACGCGAAGAGGTCGGGTCGGAAGGCGATCATGCGTAGCGTGCGTGCCCTCCCAGCCATCTTGACTCCCGGCTTCAGCGGCGTGACGCCGTCTAGGAAGACGTCGACGTATCCGCGGCGCCGAAGTTCGGCGCTCAAGGCGGCCGTACCCACGTCGGCGGTCAGGCCGGCCCAGTCGGGCTCAGGGATGTTCTCTTCCTCCGGCGGGGTCGAACCCCAGGCCTCCCGGCGCTGCCGATCGTCCATCGACGGTTTCTCGCCGAAGTCCGCGAAGGGGACATGCCCCTGGGTCACGTGGGTGACAAGGCGGCCGCTCGACGGGTTGCCCGGCGCCGACGGCGCGTCGACCTCCACCTCTACGGTGTCGCCGGGCTGCACCACGGAGGAGCCGGCCGGCGTCCCGGTGAGGATGACGTCACCTGCTTCGAGGGTGAGCATCTGCGACAGGTCGGCCACGAGTTGCTCGAAGGGGAACAGGAGCGTCGAGGTATGGTCTTCCTGGACCAGATCGCCGTTCACCCAGGTCCGGACACGGAGCTCGGCGAGGTCGACGGAAGAGGCGTCGATGACGTTCGGCCCGAGGGGCGTGTAGCCGTCCCCACCCTTCGAGCGCAGGTTCGACCCCTTGTCGGCCGTACGAAGGTCGTACAGGCCGAAGTCATTGGCAGCCGTCACGCCGGCGATGACCTCGCGCGCCGCATCGGGCGAGATTCTGCGGGCCGAGGTGCCGATGATGATCGCCACTTCACCCTCGAACGCCAGGAGTTCGGTGCCCGCAGGCCTCTCCACCATTCCGCCTGACTGGCCGAGCGACGACGCCGGCTTCAAGAAGTACGAGGGATGTTGCGGAACACGGCCGCGCTGCTCGGCGCGTGAGCGGTAGTTCAGATGGACGGCGATGATCTTCCCGGGTCGCTCGCCGAGTGGTCTGGCAGTCATCCAACCTCCTAAGGTATCTGAAATCATATACGATAAGCTCCACGATGTGAATACGTGAGAGATCGCGCGAGGTCCGCACTTTTCGGCCGGTCTCGTAAGCAAAGCGTGACCCGAAATCGTGGATGAGATTATATACGATATTAAATCTCTGGGCTACGCTCTCGGAACACCCCAGCCAACCGTGACTGGGCTCACACCTGCGGAGGTCACATATGAGGGCTCTCGTCGTGGACTGATCGCGCTGGCAGTAGCCGGTATCGCCAGTCTTTCCCTTGCCAGCTGTACCACCTCGACAGGCAGTGACGGTGGCGGATCCGGATCCAGCGGGTCGTCGGACTTCGCGCTCCCGGCCAAGGCTCAGTCGCAGCTTGACGCTGCGATGCAGGCTCCGAGCTGGACGCCGCCGAAGGACTCGCCCAAGCCGGCGAAGAACAAGTTCGTGATCAGCATCCCGTGCGCCGAGGCCGCTGTCGGCTGCGCTCGCCCGGGGGATGCCTTCCTCGATGCGGGCAAGGCCCTCGGCTGGCGAACGCAGCTCATCGACCCAGCCGGTGACCCGCAGAAGATGCAGGCGGCGCTGAAGCAGGCGCTGCAGCTCGGGGCTGACGGCATCTTCATGCCGGGTGGTTCGGTGCAGGCCATCGGTGCGGGCCTCCTCGAGCAGATGAGAGACGCCGGCGTGGCGATGTTCGCCCTTGACGGCGACAGCCAGCCGCTCGGCCCCAAGGGCTGGAGCGGTGTCATGAACAACGACTACGGGCAGACGGCCCCGATCCTGGCCGACTACGTGGCCAAGGACAGTGGCGGCGCCGCGAAGGTGCTCCTGGTCAACAACTCCGAGTTCCCCGGAGTGAACAACGGGGTCAAGGTCTTCGAGAAGGCCCCCCGAAGGTCTGCTCAAGTTGCGAGATCGCGAAGCGGCTGGACTTCTCGATCGCCGACATCCAGACGGCCTTCCCGTCGCGCGTCAAGGCGATGCTGCAGGCGAACCCTGAGATCGACTACATCTACGCCCCGTACGACTTCGCGGCCACGCAGATGTCGACGGCGATCGCGCAGGCAGGCCTGACCGGCAAGGTGAAGATCGTCGGTGTCGACGGGAATCCGCAGAACCTGAAGGCGATCAAGGACGGCACCCAGGCGGCATCCCTCGCCCGTCCGTCGGAGCTCATGGGCTGGGCCGTGGCCGACCAGATGAACCGCGTCTTCAACGGCAAGCAGACAGTCAACGATGCCCGCGGGTTCCAGACGGAGGACTACCCCACGCAGCTGCTCGACAAGTCGAACCTTCCGCAGGACGTCACCGCGCCGTGGAACGCGGGGATCGACTACCAGGCCGCCTACAAGAAGCTGTGGGCATCGGCTGATCCTCGCCCAGCCACACAGCACCCGGGGCGGGGCGATGGCTGCCCCGCCCCCGGCCCCCAGTTCATCGCCCGTACCCCTGACACAGGAGGTCGTAGATGCAGGAAAGCACCTTGTCCAGCGGAGGATCCGGTCTCGATACCGTGTCCGGCGGTCTCGTCGTAGAGGACCTGTCGAAGACGTTCGTCGGCACGAAGGCCCTCAACGGCCTCACGGCGCACTTCCCGGCCGGGAAGATCACGGCACTGCTCGGCCAGAACGGCTCGGGCAAGTCGACGCTCATCAAGATTCTCGCCGGCTTCTACCACCCCGACGCGGGCGGACGGATCACTGTCGCCGGACGGGATCTGACGACCCCGGTCGCGCCCAAGGCGGCGCATGACATCGGACTGCGCTTCATCCATCAGGACCTCGGCCTTGTCGAAGGGTTGACGGTCGCTGACAACTTCTCCTTCGTCAACGGGTACGGCACAGGTCTGCTCGGGCCCATCCGCAGGCAGGGGCTCCGTGACCGGGTCCAGCTAGCGCTGGACAGGTTCGGCGTCGAGGTGACTCCGGACATGCTCGTGTCCTCGCTGTCTCCCACGGATCGCACGATGGTGGCTATCGCACGGGCGTTCGTGGATGACGGGAGCGAGTCGGCGATCACCGACCGCATCCTCATCCTGGACGAGCCGACCGCGTCACTGCCCGCGGACGAGGTGCACACGGTCTTCCGCGCCCTCCGCCAGGCCCGGGACGCCGGCGCCGGCGTCATCTTCGTGAGTCACCGCGTCGACGAAGTGCGAGAGCTCGCCGACAGGCTGGTGGTCCTGCGTGACGGACAGATGACGGCTGACCGCGAACTGAGCGGCCTGGGCGTCCGGGAGATCGTCAATCTCATCCTCGGGCGTGAGTTCACGCGCGTCAGACCGAAACACCGCGAAATCTTCGGACGAGGTCGTGCTCCAGTGCGTGCAACTGACGGGGCGCAGGCTCCGCGATGTCGACCTCTCGCTGCGCAAGGGCGAGATCCTCGGCGTGACGGGTCTCCTGGGCTGCGGCAGAAGCGAGTTGACGCGATTGATCACCGGTGCGCAGGCCGCGACGTCCGGACAGTTGCTGATGGACGGCGAACCGCTGTCCATCTCGTCTCCCAAAGCCGCGATCAAGGCAGGCATCGCGTCAGTGCCGCAGGACCGGCGTGGCCAAGGCTGCATCCCGGCGATGAGCCTGCGCCAGAACATCACCTTGAGCGATCTCGGACCTTTCTGGAGGGGCGGTCGGCTGCGCCAAGGGGAAGAACGCGCGGCGGCTCGGTCAGCCGTGGATCACTTCGGCATCAGGCCGGCGAGCACCGAGAAGCCGATGTCGAAGTTCAGCGGCGGCAACCAGCAGAAGGCTGTCCTCGCCAAGTGGACACGGACCGCTCCGCGCATCCTCGTCCTGGACGAGCCCACCCAGGGCGTGGACATCGGGTCCAAGCAGGAGATCGCCCAGATCGTCACGGCACTCGCCGACGACGGAGTGGCGATCCTCGTGGCCTCCAGCGACTTCGAGGAGCTCGTGCATCTCTGCGACCGGGTCCTCGTCCTCAACCGCGGACGCCTCGTGGCGGAGGTCCCGCGCGAAGACCTCACGGAGCCGCATCTGACCGTTCTTGCAACCTCAGGAGAGGGAGTCGAAGCATGAGTGACCTGACGCGGGACGAAAACCTGGCGACAGAACATCAGGACCTGTCCGGAGTGGCCGTAGAAGAGGTCAGCTCGGCCACCGGGCCGGCGGTCGGTGGGTCATCGGCCGAGCGCATCGGGCGCAAGTGGGGGCTGACGGACATCACTGCGAACTACGGCGTCGTCCTTTTCCTCCTGCTGCTGATCATCGGATTCAGCATCGCGCTCCCGGACAGGTTCCCCACCACCGAGAACCTGACGGTACTTCTGGGGGACAACGCCGTGCCGGGCCTCCTGGCGCTGGCTGTGGTCCTGCCTCTCGCCGCGGGGGAGTTCGACCTCTCTGTCGGAGCCACGCTCGGGTTCACCGCGATCCTGACCGCTCAGATGACGATCAGCGGCGTGCCCGTCTCCGTCGCCATTCTGGCGGCGATCCTCTGCGGAGCCTTCATAGGCGCGGTCAACGCGGTGCTGGTGGTGCGCATCGGCGTGAACGCGTTCATCGCCACGCTGGCGACGGCGACCGTGCTCTCGGGGCTGAATCTCCTCGTCACGAACGGCCGCACCCTCTTCCAGGGGATCCCGGACGGTCTCAAGGTGATCGCCAACAGCAAACTTCTGGGCCTCGACCTGCCCGTCTACTACTTCCTCATCGGTGCCTTGATCCTTTGGTACCTCCTGGAACACACGCCGTTCGGACGCCTGCTCAGGGCGACGGGCATGGGCCGCGAAGCCGCCCGCCTCACCGGTGTGCGCACGTCAGGCTTCCTGGCCAGCAGCTTCGTCCTGGCCGGAGCGATCGCAGGACTGTGCGGCGCACTGCAGGTGGCCCGTGTGGGCTCGGCGACCGCGTCGATGGGGCCGGAGTTCCTGTTGCCCGCCTACGCGGCCGCCTTCCTCGGCAGTACCACCATCAGGCGAGGGCAGTTCAATGTCTGGGGCACCGTCGTCGGCACCTTCCTGCTGGCGGTGGGCATCACCGGCCTCACGTTCGCCGGTGCCCCGTTCTGGGTGCCGAACGTCTTCAATGGCGGCGCGCTGATCATCGCTGTCTCCATCGCGGTCCTCGTCGGCCGTCGCACCGGCGACGCCGGCTAGCCCGAGGTTTCCCGGCCGGCACTCGCCTCCAGGAGAGGCACCTGTACGACATCGTCGCGCGGATCCAGGCCGGACGCCTCGTGTGGTCCGGCCGCGGTGGCAGGAGCGAAAGCCCAGACGTGTTGCCATGCCCGACACGCTGGGGGGCCGAAGCGACAGATCGCGCCACCTCTGGTGTGATGACGCAGACTATGTTTTTCCTAGATCGTATAGAATTTGCTATCTGATCCGAGGGTTGTCACGACACATACCGCATCTGCCGTTGCTGACGCCCACCCACTCGGGCTGCTGAAGGACCTCGACCCTGGCCGAGCCATCTGGGTCGGCGGTCGTGCCTCGGCTGCCGCCGACGGTGCGGTGTTCGAGGTGGAGGATCCGGCCACGCTGGACACGATCGCGCTGGTGTCCGACGGAGGTGCGGCCGAGGCGCGATCCGCGGTCGACGCGGCGGCGGCTGCCCTCGCCGAGTGGTCGGCGACCCCGGCGCGTGTGCGCTCAGAGGTGCTCCGCCGTGCTTTCGAGCTCATGGTCGCCGACATCGAGAATCTGGCCGGCATCATCGCCTGGGAGAACGGCAAGTCCCTCGCCGACGCGCGGGCCGAGGTGACCTACGCGGCGGAGTTCTTCCGATGGTTCGCCGAGGAGACGGTCCGTACGGACGGCGAGTACGGTGCGGCGCCCGCCGGTGGTGCGCGCACCATCGTGACTCATCGGCCCGTCGGTGTGGCAGCACTTGTTACGCCGTGGAACTTTCCCGCGGCCATGGCGACCCGGAAGATCGGCCCCGCCTTGGCGGCCGGCTGCACGGTGGTCCTGAAGCCCGCGCGAGAAACCCCGCTGACCGCGCTCGCCGTCGTACGGCTCCTCCAGGAGGCCGGGGTGCCCGACGGAGTCGTCAACCTAGTGCCGACGACGTCGTCGGCCGTGGTCGTGACGACCTGGCTCGAGGACCCCCGGGTGCGGAAGATCTCCTTCACCGGGTCGACGGCCGTCGGCCGCACGCTGCTCAAGCAGGCGGCGGACCGGGTCGTGAACGCGTCGATGGAGCTCGGGGGCAACGCGCCGTTCGTGGTCACCGAGGACGCCGACGTGAGTGCGGCGGTCGCCGGCGCGATGGTCGCCAAGTTCCGTAATGGCGGGCAGGCCTGCACCGCGGCGAACCGGTTCTACGTCCACGCCGATGTGGCGGAGGAGTTCGTGGCCCGCTTCGGCGCGGCTGTGGAAGCACTCCGGGTACGGCCGCCCTTCGCGGACGACTGCGAGGTCGGCCCCCTCGTCGGTGCCAAGGCCGTGGCCGACGTGCGTGGGCTCGTGGCCGAGGCGGTCGCCTCCGGGGCTCGTGTCGCCCACCAGGGATCGGTGCCGGACGTAGGCCACTTCTACGCGCCGACGGTGCTGACCGACGTGACGCCCGACGCGGCGATCCTGCGGGAGGAGATCTTCGGCCCCGTGGCTCCCGTGGTGGTCTGGCGCACGGAGGCGGATCTGCTGACTTGGGTGAACGGCACTCCCTACGGTCTCGCCGCCTACGTCTATGCCGGTGACCTGGGACGGGGACTCCGCCTCGGCGAAGCGATCGAGGCCGGAATGGTGGGCGTCAACCGCGGTGTCGTGTCCGACCCGTCGGCGCCGTTCGGCGGGGTCAAGGAGAGCGGTTTGGGCCGTGAGGGTGCGAGGGCCGGTCTGCGGGAGTTCCAGGAGACGCAGTACCTGAGCGTCGACTGGTCATAGCACATCTCATGTGACGTGCGGCGGGCCGAGCACGCGGGTCGAAGCGACGCGGCGACCTGGTGTCGCCCTGAAGGAGGACTTGTGAACATTGCGATCGTCGGCGGCACGGGCAAGGTGGGGAGGCTCGTTCTCGCCGGGCTGCGTGGACAGCGGGTACGGGCGTTCGCGCGCAATGACACGGCGGCCGCGCGGCTCGGAAGTGACTCGGATCTGGACATCGTCCGTGCGGATCTCGATCAACCGGAGACACTCGAGCCGGCGCTGCGCGACATCGACGTGCTTTTTATCGCGACGCCGTTCACCCGGCCCAAGCGGCACGGGAGTTGGCCGCAATCGATGCGGCGGAGTCGGCTGGTGTGGCCCGTGTAATCAAGGTCTCGTCCTATGGGGCCGGCGTCCTTCCCCGGGTGCCGAGTGCCGTCCCGCACGCCGAAGTCGAAGCCCGGCTGCGCCGTTCCTCGATGTCGTGGTCCGCGCTCCGACCGGACTGGTGGCTCGACAACGTGCTGACCCAGCTGGACCACGTCCGCGAGGGTCGGCTCTTCTTCCCCGCCGGCGATGCGACGGTCAGTACCGTGGACGCCCGCGACCTCGCGGAGGTCGCCGTCGCCGAGATCCTTGCCGACGTCCCCATGGGCGGTTCTCTTATCCTGACCGGCCCGCAGAGCGTGACCTTCCCGGAGCTCGCCGAGCGGCTGGGCCGGGCAGCCGACGTACCGTTCACCTGGCAGGACGACGTGGCGCCCGAGTGGCCCGACTATTACGCCCAAGGCATGCGCAAGCTCTTCGGGAGCTATCGATCACGTGGCTCGGCACCGCGCACGCACGTGATCGAGGAAGTGCTGGAAAGGTCGGCACGCACTATCGAGCAGTTCGGCCGCGAGGTGCTCCGACCGGCTCTCGAAGCCGCCAGCGAGACGGTGGGTCGCTGACGTCGGCTCACGCCGGACGACTCCACCCGTCTCATTTATCGGTAAGACATCAATGAACGGAGAAAGCACATGAACGGAAGGTCTCCCGACCCCAGCCTGGGGCCGCGCGAACGGTCTCGTGGACGTCGGCAGGAGTGCGGCGAAGCTGACGGCCGAGCAGGCTGCGGACCGGCTGTTGATCCTGGAAGTGATCAATCGTTACGCGTGGAGCTACGACGAGCGCGACATGGACGCCCTCGGGCGGTCCTTCACCGAGGACGCCGTCTTCGCAGGCAACCTCGCTGGGTCGGTCGAGATCGGGCCCATCAACGGCCGCGATGCGATTGTGGAGTGGCTGCGCGGTCACATGGACAGCCAGTCCGACCAGCGACGCCACTCGGTGACCAACCCGACGTTCGTGTCGCAGACCGAGGACGGCGCCGTGGTCAACGCCTTCCTCGTGCTAGCCGCGGTCAGCGACGGCCAGGTCCGCCTCGTCACCACCGGCTTCTACAAGGTCGACGTACGGAAGACCACCGACGGGTGGGCGATCAGCCGGCTCTTCGGCGGCTTCGACACGGCGTTCTGAGGGGGCCACTCATGACCGACGACTCCCTGGACCCGCTCTTCGAGCCGTTCTCCATCCGCAGCCTCACGCTGAAGAACCGGCTGGTGCAGACCTCGATGTACAGCTGGTACGCGACGTCCGAGGGCGAGGTGTCCGAGCGGCACCTGGCCTACATGGTCGAGCGGGCGCGCGGCGGTGCCGGTCTGATCATGGTGGAGAACACCTGTATCGACTGGGCCACCGGCCGGGGTTCGGGCATGCCGATCAGGATCGACGAGGACCGGTTCATCCCGGGCCTCAACGACCTGGCGAACGCCCTGCACCGCGAGGGTGCCAAGGTCGGGGTCCAGCTCTAGCACGCCGGTCGGCAGAGCGACGCGCGTGCGCGCCTGGTGAAGGCGGGCATCGCGACCGACATTCCCGCGCCGCTCTCCGCCTCGGACGTGACGTCGACGGCCATCGGTGACCAGCCCCGACCTATGTCGCTAGCCGAGATCGACGCCATGGTCGAGAAGTTCGCCGCGGCCGCCCTGCGCGCGGTCAACGCGGGGATCGACGTCATCGAGGTTCACGCGGTTCACGGTTACCTGCTGACGCAGTTCTTCTCGCCGCAGACGAACAGGCGTGACGACGAGTACGGCGGGAGCCTGGAGAACCGCGCCCGCTTCGCTCGCCGTGTGGTGCGTCGGGTGCGGCAGGTGGTCGGCGACGACTTTCCCCTCATCTGCCGGTTCAGCGCCGACGAACGGGTACCGGGCGGTGCCTCCGTCGAGGACAACCTCCAGTTGGCGCGATGGCTCTCCGAGGACGGCATCGACGTCTTCAACGTATCGGCGGGCACTTACGAATCGCGGCAGTGGGTGTACACGCCGGCGGGCGTGGAGCCGGGCTCGCTCGTCCCGTTGGCGACCGCCGTCCGGGAGGCCACCGGCAAACCCGTGATCGGGATCAGCCGTCTCGGCATGGCACTCGACAAGGCGGCGGCGTTCGTGTCCGCGGGAGCCATCGACCTCGTCGGCATGGGACGCAGCCAACTTGCCGACCCGCACACGGTCCGCAAGGCCCGTGAGGGCAGGCGCGAGGAGATTTGTCCCTGCATCGCCGGCTCGGAATGCGCTCGGGAGTTCATCGCCCAGCAGAAGCGGATGCAGTGCGTCGTCAACCCCGAGCTGGGCAACGAGTTCCGGCGACTTCTCCGACCGGTCTCCGACCGGCGCCGGATCCTCGTCGTCGGCGGTGGACCCGCCGGCATGGAGGCGGCTCGTGCCGCTGCCCTGCGTGGTCACGGGGTGGTGCTGATCGAGGCAGAGCAGGAACTCGGCGGACAGTTGCGGCACTCGACGGCGCCCGCGTTCCACCGCCGTGAGATGACGGCGTTGCTCGCCTGGTGGCGGTCCGAGCTCGAACGGCTCGAGGTCGATGTGCGACTCGGGACGGCGGCGACGCCGGAGGCCGTCGTCAAGGCCGCGGCCGACCAGGTGCTGATCGCCACCGGCGCCGAGTGGAAGGTACCGGACGACCGGCGGGCGCTCTTCGGACCGTGTCCGACGTCGCACGATGTGCTGCTCGACGCCTCCCGGGTATCCGGCACCGTCGCGGTCGTCGGCGGGACCGAGGCCGGGCTCAACGCCGCCATCGCGCTGGCCGAGTCGGGCCGGACGACCACTCTTGTGGAGACCGGCGACATCGGCCCCGAGATCAGTGACCTGATGCGCAGCGAGATGCTGAGGCAGGCCGCGGCCGCCGGGGTCCGACTGCTCGACCGCACCACTGTCACCACGGCCGAGCGGCGGGACGGCGCCTGGAGCCTGTCCGCCACGACGAGCGACGGCACGGCGGAGGTCGTCACTGTTGACGATGTGATCCTGTCCGCCCTGCCCGTCAGCGGTGTGGGCGCGTGGTCGGCAGCCGAGTCGGCTCGCTTCGTCGGCACCGTCGCGGCCCCCACCGGCCGGCTCTACCGGGCGACTCAGGACGGCTTCTGGGCGACCGCCGACTTCTGACCCCAAACAGCGACGACATCGCTCGTACCAGCACGAGACGAAGACTCATGACATCTCTCTCCGGCAAAGTGGCCGTCATCACCGGCGGCGGTCGTGGACAGGGACGCAGCGTCGCCCCGCCGCCTGCCCCGCGCGGTCAGGCGCATCTGGAAGACGTTCCCCGGACAGCGAGCGCCGCCCCGCGTCTCCTTTGACCTGGACCACGACAAGATCACCGCGCTCCTCGGGATACACCACTCGGCCGTCGTTGCTTGATGAAGGTCCTCGTTACAGCTCGGCTCCTCCAACTCAACCGACTCCAGCGAGTTCTTCCACCGGCACACGGGCAAGAGCCCTCGCACTTTCCACAGGACGCTTCGCGGTACGCGGGACTGAGCCGGCTCGATCGGCGGGGCGGGCGGGCCGCAGGCAGCGGTGCGGTCGTGAACACGCCACGTGCCCACGGCGGACGGGGTAAGCGGCAGGGGCCCGGGCGGGGCC
>NZ_JBHVDX010000213.1:0-15527 GCF_042802555.1 Streptomyces sp. NPDC057474
GGGTGTGGGTGAACCGGGCTCCGCCTTGTCCGACCGTGATACCGCGTCGGGATCAGGCCGCCGTGCCGCGCCCCAGCCTCCGGGCCCGTCGGTGCAGGAGCCAACCCGTCACGGTGAGCGCGGCGGCCGAGGCGGCCACGCCGAGGACGGTCAGGCCGGTGGAGGCGAGACTGCCGCCGCCTCCGGTGGTCGTGGAGCCGCCCGTGCCGCTGGAGTTGCCGGCCGTGCCGCTGCCACCGGACGTCGAACCGCTGCTGGAGCTGCCGCCGGTGGACGTGCCACCGTCGGTGTCGCCGCCACTGTCACTGCCGCCGTCGCCGTCGTCGGTGTCCACCGGGTCCTGGCCGACGAAGGCGACCGGGACCTTGACGTCCTGGGATCGGTCGCCGGACAGGGTGTGGTCGGCGCGGGTGGCGAGGACGCACTTGGCCTTGTAGCAGTCGGTGTACTCGTCCTTGGCGTCGATGGTCAGTTCGACCTCGAACGTGCCGCCGTCCTCGTACGGGGTCGCCAACTCCTCGCCGTAGTCGGGCGGGTTGGAGGAGATCCACGCGGAGGAGTGCGACTCGCCGGTCATGTCGACGCCGCCGATGCAGGGGGTGGGCAGTTCGCCGTCGCCGTTGTCGACGCAGAGGGCGACGTAGATGCCCTTCTCCTCGTCGTAGCCGGAGCCGGTGACCTTCAGGGTCTGCTTCTGGGTGGCGAGGTTGTTGACCGGGGCGACGGTGAGCTTCTGGCCGTCGGAGCCGGTGACGGTCTTCGTGCCGGAAGGCTCGTCGTCCCCGTCGCCGTCCCCGTCCCCGCCGCCGGTGCTGTCGTCGGCCTCGGTGACGGTGAGGGTGAAGGGCGACGTGCGGGTGGTGCCCGCGGAGTTCTTGAACACCGCGCGGTACTCGTAGCCGTCGTGGGCCGCCCGGGCCTTGAAGGTGTACGTGTTCTTCGTCGCGCCCTTGATCACGGACCAGGTCTGGGCGCCGTCGGCGCTGACCTCCCACGTCACCTCGGGCTCGGGAGTGCCCTCGGCCGCCGCGACGAACGACACCTCGTCGCCCGGTGCCACGGTCCGGCCGGTCGGGGACTGGGTGACCTTGGGGGACATGTGGCGGTCGAGCTTGGTGATCTCGCCCTCGGAGGGGCTGCTGACGTAGACGGTGGTGCCGCCCGGGGCGACCGCGATGGAGGCCGAGCCGTTCTGGGAGTCGTTGTCCGCCAGCTTCGTGGACGCGACGGCCGCCGTGTAGGTGGTGGTGTCGTACACGGCGAGGTGGCTGGTGTTGTCGCCGCCGTTGCCGGAGTCGCCGTTGTCCTGCCAGACGACGAAGGCCCGGCCGGTGGCGGTGTCGAAGGCGATGTCGGCGGCCTCGTCCGGTCCGGCCCCGTCCGGCGCCTCGATGGTGTCCAGGAGCACCGCGTTCCTGTCGTAGACGCGCACGGTGTTACCGCCGCCCACCCAGGCGTTGCCGGTGGCCGGGTCCGCCTCGATGAACCGGACGTTCGCGGAGGAGAGTTCGGCCGTGGCGGTGACGGTGAAGGAGCCGGTGTCGACGCGGCGCAGGGTGCCGCCGGTGGACCCTACGGACCAGGCCGCCTTGTGGGCCCTGTCGACGCCGAGCACGGAGCCGCCGTCCAGGGTGAGGATGCGGTTCGCCAGCGGGACGGCGGTGGCGATGTCCACCTCGGAGAGCTGGGCGCCCTGGGCGACCAGGACGGTGGAGTCCTTGGCGCCCGGGCCGATCCCGGTGATGTTGGCGCCCGCGATCCACTTGCCGGCGACGGCCGCGTCGCCGGCCTTGGCGGTGCCGATGCCGCGCAGCGCGAACTGGAAGACGGCGCCGTCACCGGCGAGCGGGGCGGCGATCTGTACGACGGCCCGGGGCGCGAGCGTGCCGGTGGCGCCCGGGGCCTGGGCGATGTGACCGAGGCTCCTGCCGTCCGCCGGGTCGAGGACGTGCAGGCCGCGCTCGTCGACGGCCCCGGAGGCGGCGAAGTTGTCCGACCCCGCGTACAGCTTCTTTGACTCTGGGTGCAGCAAAAGGTCGTTGACCTTGCCGGCCGCGGTGAACGCGGCGGACTCGACGTAGCTGTACGTGCCGGCGGGCACGTCCTCGCCCTCGCCGCCCTCGTCCCCGCCGCCGGTGTCCTGGCCCTCGAAGGTGACCGGGACACGGACGTCCTGGGAGCGGTCGCCGGAGTTGCGGTGGTCGACACGGGTCACGACGGAGCAGACGACCTGGGCGCAGTCGACGCCGTTGTCCTTGGCCTTGATGTCCATCTCGACGTCGAAGGTGCCGCCCTCGCCCCATGCGATGGCCAGGTTGCCCTCGTACGGGTCGCCCTTGGGGACGATCCAGTGCGAGGAGTTGCCGGTGCCGCTCTCGTCGGCGCCGCCGATGCAGGGAGAGGGGATCTTGCCGTCGCCGTTGTCCTTGCACATGGCGACGTAGATGGCCTTGGACGTGTCGTAACCGGAGCCGGTGACCCTCAGCTTCTCGCCGTCGGGGTCGAGGTTCGCGGAGGCGGAGACGGTCAGTTTCTGGCCGTTCGCGCCGAAGCCCGTCTTCGGGGTGTCGGCGGCCTGGGCGGCGGTGCTCACCGTGACCGCGGCGGCCACCAGGGCGGCGGCTCCGAGGAGCGCCGCGGGGCGTCTCAGGCGCAGTCGGGCCGCGCGGCCCGGCCGCCGCCGGTCCGTCGTGTCGTCTCTCATGGGTTCCTCAGGGTTCCTCATTCGTCGGGTGCGCCCCGCACCCGGGGGACGCCGAGGGCCGGGCCCCGTGGCGAAGGGGCCCGGCCGGTGGGGTGGTTACTGGAAGCTGATCGGCACGTGGACGTCGTACTTTCGGTCGTTGGTGTCGAAGTGGTCGGCGCGGGTGACCACGGCGCAGGTGACGTCCTCGCCGCAGACGCTGCCGTCCTCGAGGGTGGCCTGGACGTAGATGTTGACGCTGAAGGTGCCGCCGGTGCCGAACTTGGAGCTGTTGGCGAAGAGGCCGCCGAACGTGTTGTTGATCCAGTGCGAGGCGCCGGTGGAGCCGGACTCGTCCTGGCCGCCGAGGCAGGGGGTGGGCTTGTTGGCGCCCTGGGCGCCGTTGACGACGCAGAGGCCGACGTAGATGCCCTGGCTGGTGTTGTAGCCGGAGCCGGAGACGGTGATGACCTGGCCCGACGCGGCGGCCGTGTTCGGCGCGGTCACGGACAGGTTGTAGGTGGTGGTGCCGTCGACGATCGTGCGGGTCGAGGTGGCGGCGGAGGCCGAGGTGGCGAGGCCCAGGGTCAGGGCGGCGGAGGCGGCGACGGCGAGACCGGCGCGGGCGGCGGTACGGGCGGAAGGAACGACTCTCATCGGGGGAGGACCTTTCTCGTAAGCGGTGCGTGTGGGGAGTCACGGGCCGTGCGACCCGCGCCTGACCCAGTGGGGACGGGGTCGAGCCGATCCCCATATTTGCTTAGGTAAGGCTTACCTAATCTTGCTCGTGATCTCTTTGTCAACAGAAAGCAAAGGAAGTCGCAACAGATCGCAACAGGCCTTCATTTCACCGGCGTTGACCCGGCTCGCGACGCTCAGGAAGACGCCTCGTCGGCGAGCACGGAGAACTCTGCGACGGCCTCGCGGCCTCCGGTCACGGAGTACAGCCGGACCGTGTGCGCACCCTCGGTCGCCGTGTCGTACACCGGGAAGTCACGGGCGACCTCGCCCGATCCGTCTGCCACGGCCTGGTAGCGGGTGTCGTCGTCGATCGCGACCAGCACGACCTCACCCGGGGCGAAGCCCGCGCCGCTGACCCGTTGTTCGGCACCCGCGGCCAGGCTCGCGCGCTCCACGGCCGCGGACGGGGCCGCCTCGGGCTCCTGTTCCGCCCCTGCCGGGCCGGTCGCCGTGTCGCCCGCGTCAGGGGTGGGCGAGGACGCGTCGTCGCCGGATTCGTCGGCCGGACCGTCTTCCGGTCGCCCGGCCCCGGAGCCGCCGGTGCCCACGGTCACGTCGAGAGGGGCGAGTTCGTCCCCCGCCGCGTACGACCGCCCGCTCCACGCGGCGAGCAGTTCGGCGCCCTCGGCGGTCAGCGACACCCGCAGGCCCGACCAGGTCGCGCCCCCGCTGCGCACGGTCGGCGCGGCGGAACCCTTACCGACCTCGGCCAGCGTCAGATCGCCACTCTCCCCCGCCCGTTCGGCACGCACCTGGAGGGTGCCGGTGCCGCCGTCGAGCCGCAGGCGCAGCTCGCTGAGGGTCAGGGCGTCGGCCCCGGCTCCGCCCAGACGGATCGAGCCGTCGAGGCCGACGTCCGCGGCCCCGGTTTTCGGCGTGGCGCTGCCGCCGTCGACCGGGAACCAGGTCCGGCCGCCGGAGCCGCGCACTGCGGGCGCCTCGGCCGTCACCGTCGCGTCGGTACCGGGGGACGCCCCGAACGTCGGGCCCCAGCCGGCGAATCCGCCGGACACCTCACGCGGGGCCTCGGCCCCCTCCTGTGCCGTCGCCGTGCCCTGGCAGAGCAGAGCGAGCAACGCGCCCGCCGCCGTCACGGCGGCACCAGGTCTGTTCATCACCTCGAAGTCCTCCCTGGAATGTCGACCGCGAGGCCGACGGGACACCCCGACTCGGGGGCGTCAACCGGCTTGTGTGCGGCTGTCGTCGGTATGCCGTCAGCTCGGGTCCGCGCTTTCGGACGCGGTGGCGGTACGGCGTCGGCGGGCCCAGACCCAGGCCGCCCCGCCGGCCGCGACCAGCCCGGCCGCCGTGATGCCGAGCGGCACGGCAGCGCTGCCGGTGTTGGCCAGCGGGTCGTCCGAGGTGTTCGTGTCGCTCGTCGTGCCGCCGGTGCCACCGGTGGCCGTCGTGCTGCTCGTACCGGCCGACGGGGTCGCCGTGCTGTCGGCGCCGGAGTCGTCGCCGCTGTCACTCTCGGCGCCGACGAAGGTCACCGGGATACGGACCGTCTGGCTCTGGTCGCCGCCCCGGGTGTGGTCGTTGCGGGTGATCACGGAGCAGGTCACGCCGGACTTGGCGCAGTC
This sequence comes from Streptomyces sp. NPDC057474, assembly GCF_042802555.1. NCBI lineage: Bacteria > Bacillati > Actinomycetota > Actinomycetes > Kitasatosporales > Streptomycetaceae > Streptomyces > Streptomyces sp. NPDC057474. The sequence continues at coordinate 5,008 of NZ_JBHVDX010000213.1, forward strand.
CGTGTTGGCGTCCTTGGCCCGCACCTTGAGCTGCACGGAGAACGTGCCCTTGCGCCCGCTGCCCTTGTACGGCTCGGCCAACCCCTCCCCGTACGAGGGCGGGTTGGAGGAGATCCACACCGAGGCACCGGAGTCGCCGGACATGTCGACGCCGCCGATGCAGGGAGTGGGGGTCCTGCCGGCGCCGTTGTCCACACAGAAGGCGACGTAGATGCCCTTCTCGGTGTTGTAGCCGGTGCCGGACACGGTGACCGTCTCGCCGTCCGGGTCGAGTCCGGAGGATTTGGAGACGGTGAGCCTCTGGTCCTCGGGGCCGGTCGCGGCGCCGCCGGCGGCCAGCGCCGAGGGGGCCGGTAAGAGGATCAGGGCACTCGCGACGGCGACGGCCGCCGGGGCCGCGCGCAGGGCTCGTAGGCCACATCTGTGCATCGGTGTCAGCACTCCCACCATAGGAAACTCAGGTAAGGCTAACCTAAGATAACGAACACCTGGTTCAAAGGGTAGACATGGAAGGCGGTTCGATGCGTAGGTCCGGAAGACCTCAACTCACCATTGCTCGAAGGGGAGTTGCCGCACTCGCCGTTGCTTTCGCGATGCTGGCGACCGGATGCGCAGGCAGCGGCGGGGAGGGGGAGGCGACGGGGGCGAATGCCTCGGCGTCGTCCGCGAACGCTCGGGCGGCCGCGGCCCAGAAGCAGTTGAAGACGAACTCCGTCGTCCCGTTGGAGGGCGAGGCGCCGACGCCGAAGCTGCCCGTCACGGTCGGCTCCTCCGACGGCCGGAAGGTCACCGTCGAGGACGCCGCGCGGATCCTGCCACTCAACGGGGGCATAGCGGAGATCGTGTTCACGCTCGGCCTCGGCGACAAGGTGGTCGGCCGGGACATCACCGCGACCTTCGAGGAGGCCAAGAGCCTTCCCCAGGTGACCAAGGCACACGACGTGAGCGCGGAGAGCGTGCTCTCGCTGGAGCCGACCGTGGTGCTCGCCGACACCGACACCGGGCCCAGCGAGGCCATCGACCAGATCCGTGACGCCGGGGTCCCCGTGGTCGTCCTCGATCCGGCCAACGAACTCTCCGACGTGAGCACGCGGACCACGCGGGTCGCCGAGGCGCTGGGGGTGCCGGCCGCGGGCAAGGCGCTCAACCAGCGCTTCGCGGACGACCTGAAGGCGGCGCGGACGGCCGTACCCAAGGGGAGCAGGCCCAAGGTGGCGTTCCTGTACATGCGTGGCTCCGCCGCCGTGTACCTCATCGGCGGGAAGGGGTCCGGGGCCGACTCCCTCATCGCGGCGGCCGGGGCGGAGGATGCCGGGGTGGTGGCCGGTCTGGACAAGCCGTTCACGCCCATCACCAGCGAGGCACTCGTCAAGGCCCAGCCCGATGTGATCCTCATGATGAGCAAGGGCCTGGAGTCGGTCGGCGGGGTCGACGGGCTCGTGGAGATTCCCGGGATCAAGGAGACTCCGGCCGGGATGGATCGCCGGGTGGTGGACCTGGAGGACGGGGTGCTGCTCAGCTTCGGACCGCGTACACCGTTGGTGATCGACATTCTGGTGGAGCGGCTGCACGAAGGGTGACCCCCGCGTGGCAGCTCGGGTGGGTGGGGTCGTGGGGCGTGTGCGGGTGGGTGGGGCTTCTCGCGCGGTTCCCCGCGCCCCTGAAAAAGCAGGGGCTGCGCCCTTCAGGGGCGCGGGGAACTGCGCGGCCAGCCCCCACCGGACCCCCGGACGACCCTCACGTGTCGTAGTCGACCGTCAGCGTCTCCGAGACCGCGTACGACTGGCAGGTCAGGACATAGCCGCCGGCGACCTCCGCGGGTTCGAGGGCGAAGTTGCGGCGCATGTCGGCCTTTCCGTCGGTGACCAGGGCCCGGCAGGTGCCGCAGACACCGCCCTTGCAGGCGAAGGGCAGGTCGGGGCGGGTGCGTTGGGCGCCGTCGAGGATGCTGCGCTCGCGGGAGAGCGCTGCGGTCGTGGAGCGGCCGTCGAGGGTGACGGTGACCTCGCTGACGGGCCCCTCGACGGCGGCCTCCTCGTGCCGGGCCTCCCGTACGGGCTCGTCGTCGGCGTGGAACAGCTCCTGGTGGACCCGGTCGATCGGCACGCCGAGTCCGGCCAGGACCCGCTGGGCGTCGCGGACCATGCCGTGCGGGCCGCACAGCCACCAGTGGTCGGCCGTGTCGACGTCGACCAGGGCGTCGACCAGCGCCGAGAGCCGATCGGCGTCGAGGCGGCCCGACAGCACCTCGGCCTCTCGGGGTTCGCGGGACAGGACGTGGGCGAGCTGGAAGCGGGCCGGGTACAGGTCCTTCAGGTCGGCCAGTTCGTCGGCGAACATCACCGTGCCGCTGCGGCGGTTGCCGTAGAAGAGGGTCACGGTCGATTGGGGGTCGGCGGCGAGCACCGACTCGGCTATGGAGACCATGGGCGTGATGCCGGAGCCCGCCGCGATCAGCACGTGGTGACCGGGGGTGCCGAGGTCGGGGGTGAAGACCCCGGTGGGGCCCATGACCTCGACGGTGTCGCCGGGCCGTACATCGCTGACGAGCCACGACGAGAACAGCCCGCCCGGCACGACCCGCACACCGATACGCGGCGGCGAACCCGCCGGCGAGCAGATGGAGTACGACCGCCGCTCGTCCCGTCCCTCGATCTCCCGCCGCAATGTCAGCGACTGACCGGGCGTGAACGCGAACTCCTCCGCCAGCTCCGCCGGAATCTCGAACCCGACGGCGACGGCGTCCCCGCAGAGCGGCTGCACGGAGGTGACCCGCAGGGTGTGGAAGGCCGGACGGCGGCGGGCGCGCGGGCGCGGCGCGGTGGCCGTCGGTTCTTCCTTGAGGCCTTCCATCAGATCTCCTTGACGTGCTCGAACGGCTCGCGGCAGGCGCGGCAGCGCCACAGGGACTTGCAGGACGTGGCGGCGAAGCGGGAGGTCTCCTCGGTGTCGGCCGAGGCGCAGCGGGGGCAGTCGACCGTGCGCCGGGTGGGTGACAGCAGGAGGGGGACCGGGCCTCGGGGTGCCGTGCCGGGTGGAGCGATGCCGTGTTCCGTCAGCTTGCGGCGGCCGGTGTCGGTGATCCAGTCGGTGGTCCACGGCGGGCTCAGGACCGTGCGGATCTCCACCCGTGCGTAGCCGGCGGCGCGCAGCCGGGCGGCCACGTCGGCGCGCATCTCGGCCATGGCCGGGCAGCCGGAGTAGGTCGGAGTCAGGCTCGCGACCACCGTGCCGTCCTCGGTCAGCTCGACACCCCGCAGAACGCCGAGGTCGGCGAGGGTCAGCATGGGCAGTTCGGGGTCCGGTACCTGCTCGGCGATGTGCCGGGCGCGCCGCGCGCCGGTCAGCGTCGTCACCATGTCGCCTCCGGGTGGGCGCGGGCCACGCTCTGCAACTCGGCGAGCAGCGGCGCCAGATGCTCGGTGTGGTCGCCGACACGGCCCGCACCCGACAACGGCCGGTACACCGGCATGGGCAGTCCGGCCACCTCGGTGACCTGGCGGAGCACGGCGGCGACCTCGTCCCGTACGTCGCACGCGGTGAACAACTCACCGAAGTACGGGGCTACTTGCTCCATCGCCTTGCGGATCCGCCGCTGCGACTCCTGCGTGCCGTCCCCCAGCCGCACGGCCCACTCGGCGGCGTACTGCCGGTGGTACGTCAGCTCCTTGACGCCCTTCGCCGCGATCGCCGCGAGGACCGGGTCGGGGTGCTCCACCAGCCGCTCGAAGTGCGCGAGGCGCCAGCTGGACAGGACGAGCAGCCGGACGATCGAGAACGCGAAGTCGCCGCCCGGGAGTTCGGCGAGGCGGACATTGCGGAAGTCGTCGGCGTCCCGGAAGTACGCGTACGCGTCCTCGCCGCGCCCGGTGCCGTCGACCTGCCCGGCGCGGGAGTACAGCAGGCGGGCCTGGCCGAGGAGGTCGAGGCCGATGTTGGCGAGGGCGACCTCCTCCTCCAGTTCGGGCGCGCGGGTGGTCCACTCGGCGAGCCGCTGGGCGGAGACGAGGGCGTCGTCGCCGAGGGCCACACAGACTGCGGCCAGTTCACCGGCGTCCACGCCCTCGGGCACCGTGGTGTCCACGCCGTGCAGCGGGTCCTCGAAGCCGGTGCCGTACGCCCAGCGGGCATCGTCCTCGTGTCCCTCGGCGAGGGTCAGGTAGACGTGGTCGTCACTCATACCCTGCTCCTCAGATGTGCGGGACGTCGTCGGGGATGTCGTAGAAGGTGGGGTGGCGGTACACCTTGTCGGCGCTGGGCTCGAAGAACGGGTCCTTCTCGTCGCGGGTGGAGGCGGCGATGTGCTCGGAGCGCACCACCCAGAGGGATACGCCCTCGTTGCGGCGGGTGTAGAGGTCGCGGGCGTGAGTGAGGGCCATCCGGTCGTCGGCGGCGTGCAGGGAGCCCACGTGGACGTGGTTCAGCCCGCGCTTGCCGCGCACGAACACCTCGTACAGCGGCCAGTCGCCCTTGTTCGTGCGGGCCTCGCCACCGTCGTTCGTGCCGGTCATGCCGCCGTCCCCTTCCGGGCTCGTTCGCTCCGCTTCGCCGCGTGGGCGGTGGCCGCCTCGCGTACCCAGGCGCCCTCCTCGTGGGCGGTCCGTCGCCGTTCCATCCGCCGGTCGTTGCACGGGCCGTCGCCGGTGATCACGCGCTTCAGCTCGGCCCAGTCGGGGGTGCCGAAGTCGTGTCGGCCGCGGTCCTCGTTCCAGCGCAACTCCGGATCGGGGAGGGTGACGCCGAGCTTCTCGGCCTGCGGGACGGTCATGTCGACGAAACGCTGCCGCAGCTCGTCGTTGGAGTGCCGCTTGATCTTCCAGGCCATGGACTGCGCGGAGTTGGGCGAGGCGTCGTCGGGCGGGCCGAACATCATCAGTGACGGCCACCACCAGCGGTTCACGGCATCCTGGACCATCTCACGCTGTTCCTCGGTGCCGCGCATCATCGTCAACAGCAGCTCGTAGCCCTGCCGCTGGTGGAACGACTCCTCCTTGCAGATGCGCACCATCGCGCGCGCGTACGGCCCGTACGAACTCCGGCACAGCGGCACCTGGTTGCAGATCGCCGCACCGTCCACGAACCAGCCGATGACGCCCACGTCGGCGAAGGTCGCCGTCGGGTAGTTGAAGATCGACGAGTACTTCTGACGGCCCTCGATCAGCCGCCGGGTCAGGTCCGCGCGGTCCGCGCCGAGCGTCTCGGCCGCCGAGTACAGATACAGCCCGTGGCCCGCCTCGTCCTGGACCTTGGCGAAGAGGATCGCCTTGCGGCGCAACGAGGGCGCCCGGGTGATCCACTCCCCCTCCGGCTGCATGCCGATGATCTCCGAGTGCGCGTGCTGCGCGATCTGCCGGACGAGCGTCTTGCGGTAGCCCTCGGGCATCCAGTCGCGCGGCTCGATCCGCTGGTCCCGCGCGATCGTCGCGTCGAAGTGCTCCTGCAGCGCGTCCTGGGCGTCCGGGGTTCCCTCGGGCTCCTGGGACGGCGCCCCGGCGGAGTCTGTCGTCGTCATCGATACCAGCTTCCCAACCGACCATTCGTTCGGTACCAGTGTGCCGCGATTCGAGCGGGCGGGCAAGACCCCGACACCCCTCCCGGGCGGCGCCGGCCCCGGGGGCGGCTTCATGACGGGTGACGGCACGGCTGGATCACTCCACCGTGACGCACAGTAACCGAATGGCCGGTCGGCTCACAGGGTGGTGAGCACGAAGGTGCCGCGATGGGCAGCCTTGGCGAAACCCTCCCCACGACCTGCTGGACGACGGCGAACGCCTCACCCCGGAGCAGCTACGGGAGCTCCGACTCGACCGGCTGCGGGCGACCTTGCGGCACGCGTACGACGACGTGGAGCTGTACCGGAAGAAGTTCGACGGTCGAGGAACGGGCGGGTCGCTTCGCGGTCGACACATACGGACTGTCCGACGTGATCGGCCCGGGTGTCGCGCAGGAGTGCGTGGGGACCAAGGACGGCCTCCACATCCGGGAGGAGCACTTCTACCCGGAGGTCGTCGATCCGCTCGCGGACGCCGTTCCGCCCGGGGGCGAGGAGGGCGAGATCGTCTTCACCTCCCTCGCCAAGGAGGCCAGGCCCTGCCGATCATCCGCTACCGGACCCGCGACCCGCCTGCTCCCCGCACCGCCGGGGGACGGCCTCCGACCAGCGGGAAGCAGCGGCCACGGCGATCACCCAGGCAGTCAAGGACGGTGTGGGCGTCACGGTGGAGGTGACGGTCGTCGATCCGGAGACCCTGGAGCGCTCGGTCGGCAAACTCAAGCAGGTCAAGGACCTCCGCAGCTCCCCGAGCTGACGACTCAGGGCAAGGGGCAGCGCCCCTTCTGGGGCGCGGGAACTGCGCGACCGGCCACCGACGGCCCGCAGCCGACGAACGGGCAGCAGGCCAACAGCGCCAGCAGGCCAACAGCGCTCTCGCCCCCGCTCAAAACCCCCGATGCACCACATGCCCACCCGTCACGGTGAGCAGCACCGGTGCCTCACCGACCTCGTCGGCCGGCGCTTCGACGGGGTCGACCCCCAGCGCCGTGAGGTCGGCCCGAAACCCCTCGGCGATCCGGCCGGAGGCCCCCGCCTCACCCGCAGCCAGCGCCGCGTGGCTGGTGCAGCCCTCCAGCGCCTGCAGCCCCGTGAGCCCCACGCCCGAGGACGCCGCACCCTTGGGCTCCCTGGCCGTCGCCAGAACGGCCCGCGCGTCATAGTGGGCGATCGGCCAGTCCGATCCAAGGGCGACGACCGCACCGGCATCCCGCAGATCACGCAACCGCCAACCCCGCGCCGCACGCTCCCCACCGAGCCGCACCGACCACTCGTCGGCCAGGTCGGCGCGCGTGAATCCCGTATGCGGAGGCTGCATCGAGGCGATGACGCCCACCTCGGCGAACCGTGCCACCAGATCGTCCGGCACCGACTCGATGTGCTCCACCCGGTGCGCGAGCCGCCCGCCGGGCCCCAGGGAGGCGACGGTGTCGAGGACGTGGCGCACGGCGGCGTCCCCGATCGCGTGGGTCGCGGTGCGCACCCCGGCGCGGTGCAGCTGCCGCAGCGCGTCGCTGTACGCGACCGGGTCGGGCCAGAACGCGTCGGTGCCCTGGCCGTGGCAGTCGGGGTGGTCCAGCCAGGCGGTGCCGCCCTCGACCGTGCCGTCCATGAAGAACTTCACTCCGCCGACCTGCCAGTGCCGTCCGCCCCGGCCCTGGAGCGCGACGAGTTCCGCCAGGTCGTCCGCGTCGGCGCCGGGCATGCACCAGGGCGCGAAGCGCAGCCGCAGCGGCAGCGGCGACTCCTCGGCGACCGCGCCCACCAGGTCGAGGTCGCCGAGGTCCATGACATGGGCCCCGGTGAGGCCGCAGGCCGCCATCCCGCGCAGCAACTCGCCCAGCCGGGCCCGTCGTTCGGCGTACGACGGCCGGGGCATGACGGGCTGGACGAGTTCCATCGCCGCGTGCTCGACGAGATGTCCGGTCAGCCGTCCGTCGGCGTCGACGGCGATGTGCGACCGCTGGGCGAAGGCGCGCGGTCCGGTGATGTCGGCGGCCTTCAGCGCGGCCCCGCTGACGAGGGCGGAGTGGCCGTCGTACAGGCGCAGGAAGGCGGGCGCGCCGTCCAGGACGTCCTCGACCAGGGCGCGGTCGATGGGCCGGCCGCCGAAGACGTTGTGGTCGAGGCCGTAGCCGATGACCCAGCCGTCGACGCGTTCGCCCGAGGTGAGCGCGGCGCGCAGTCCGTCCAGGTCGCCTACGGCGGTGAGGTCGATGCCGGTGGCCATGTCCAGGCCCCACACGGGGTGGCTGTGGCTGTCCACCAGGCCGGGCACCAGCCGGCCGCCGCCCAGGTCCACTACCTCGGTGCCCCGTCCGCGCCAGTCCCGTACCACCGAAGTCTCACCGACGGCCGCGATCAGACCGTCGCGGACGGCGACCGCGGTGGCGTACGGCCGCCGCGGGTCGAGGGTGCGGACGTGGGCGCCGGTGATGACGAGGTCGGCGGTGGGCATGGAGAGGTCTCCTCCGGTGGTGAGGGGGGCGGCGGTCGGCTGGGGCGGGGTCAGTCGCCGGCTTCGGCCGGTGGTTCGGCGGCGAAGCCCGCGTAGACCTCGGGCCGGGCGCGGCGCAGCCACCACGCCAGGGCGAGACCGAGGAGGAGAACGGCCGGGACGAGGGCGGCGAGGAAGGTGTTGACGGTGGTGGAGGCGCCGGTGAACTGGTCGAGGTGGGTGACGACCAGGGCGATGGCGCCGGTCAGGAGCGCCGCCGCGACGACGGGGGCCACGACCGTGCGCAGGGCTCCCTCGGTGTGGGTGACGCGCCGGAAGTAGAAGGGCACGGCGAGCGCGGCGAGCAGTTGCAGCAGCATCAGGGCGAGCATGCCGGGGGTGTTCACCCAGAGCAGCAGCTGCATGTACGGGTCGGCGCCGGCCGCGGCGAAGGCCAGGACGACGATCGCGCCGAGGACGGTCTGGGCGATGCCCGCGACGTACGGGGAGCGGTGGCGCGGGTGGACGCGGGTCAGGGCCTTCGGGAGGATCCCCTCCTCGGCGAGGGCGAGGCCGTAGCGGTTGATGGCGTTGTGGAAGGCGAGCAGGGAGGCGAGGACGCTGGTGACGATGAGGACGCGCATCAGGTCGGCCGCCCAGGGGCCGACGTAGGTGGTGATGGCGGAGAAGAACAGGTCGGCGGGGTTGGCGCCGGCCGCCGCGAGGACCTGGGCGTCGCCGAAGGCCTGGATCACGGTCCACACGATGAAGGCGTAGAACAGGCCGAGGAAGCCGATGGCGAGGTAGGTGGCGCGGGGCACCGTACGGGCCGGGTCGCGGGCCTCGCGGCGGTAGATGACGGTCGACTCGAAGCCGGTGAACGCGGCGAACGCGAAGGCCAGCACGGCCACCATGCCGGAGACCATGACGTTGTCGGGGGCGAAGGAGACGAGGGAGAGGCCCTCGGCGCCGCCCTTGATCAGCACTCCCCCGGCGAGCAGCACGAGGATGCCGGTCTCGGCGACGAGCAGGACGCCGAGGAGCTTGGCCCCGAAGTCGATGGACCGGTAGCCGGCGTAGCCGATGAGCAGCAGGCCCACGAGGGAGACGGGCAGCCAGGGGATGTCCGCGCCGAACAGGGAGCGGGCGGTGTCCCGGGTGGCGGTGCCGAGGAGGCCGTAGATGCCGATCTCCATGCTGTTGTAGCCGATCAGCGCGAGGAGCGCGGCGCCGATGCCGGCCGGGCGGCCGAGGCCGCGGGTGATGTACGCGTAGAAGGCGCCCGCGCTGCGGACGTGGCGGCTCATGGCGGTGAAGCCGACGGCGAAGACGGCGAGCGTGAGCCCGGCGAGGAGATAGCCGACGGGGGCGCCGACGCCGCCCATCAGGATGGCGAGCGGGGCGACGCCGGCCATCACTGTCAGCGGGGCGGCGGCGGAGACGACGAAGAAGGCGATGTCGGTGGTGCCGAGCGAGCCGGAGCGGAGGGACGGGGCCGGGGAGGCCGCTCTTCCGGCCGGGCCGGTGGCGGTCGCGTCGGGGGTGACAGTCATGAGGGAAAGCCCTTCTGGCTGCGGGCAGGGACGAGGGTACCGGGCCGTGCGGGATGACCTGAGCCCGTAAACCTAAAGGCTTTCGGTTTTCGCAATGTAGCCTTCACCTCGGACTACTGGGAAGACCCCGGAGGGGACGGACACCATGGGACGGCCGCGCACACCCCTGCTCGACAGGGAGCGCATCACCACCACCGCGCTGGAACTCCTCGACGCGCAGGGCGAGTTCAGCGTTCCGCAGATCGCTCGGCGGCTCGGGGTGCAGACCGGCTCGGTGTACCACCATGTGGACGGCCGGGACGGCATCGTGGAGCTGCTGCGGGAGCGGGTCGCGGAGGGCATCGACGTCTCCGCCCTGGACCTGCGCCCCTGGGACGCGGCCCTCGCCGCCTGGGCCCGCTCCTACCGCGCCGCCTTCGCGGCCCACCCCCGGGCCATCCCGCTGCTGATGACCTCCCCGGTACGGGCCCCGCGCGTCCTCGAACAGTACGAGCGCGCGGTCACCCTGCTCCTCGACGCGGGCTTCCCCCTCCCGGACGTGATGCCGGTGCTGGTCGCCCTGGAGAACGTCGTCCTGGGCTCGGCCCTGGACCTCGCCGCCCCCGTGGCCATGTGGGAGATCACCGACGAGTCGGCCACACCACGGCTGGCGGAGGCGCTGGACGCGGTGGGCGACAGTCGCGCGGACGCCGCCTTCGAGCTGGCCCTCGACGGCTTCCTCGCACATGCGCGGCGCAGGCCGGAGGCGTCCGCGCAGGTGTAACGGGACACGTACGAGGCCGGGCGGCGTACAGCTTCCGCGCACATACGCGGCGCAAGCCGGAGGCATCCGCGCAGGTGTAACGGGACACGTACGAGGCCGGGCGGCGTACAGCTTCCGCGCACATACGCGGCGCAAGCCGGAGGCATCCGCGCAGGTGTAACGGGACACGTACGAGGCCGGGCGGCGTACAGCTTCCGCGCACATACGCGGCGCAAG
>NZ_JBHVDX010000213.1:15626-18173 GCF_042802555.1 Streptomyces sp. NPDC057474
GCCGGAGGCATCCGCGCAGGTGTAGCAGGACACATGCGAGGCCGGGCGGCGTACGGAAAAACTCCCGTGCGCCGGTTCGCACACCTCTGCGATCATCCCGGAATGACGCAGAGTCTCGAATCGCTGGTCATCCGGCACACCCACCGCCTTCCCGTCCCCAAGGGGTCCGTCGGCGAAGGCACCGCCGCCGCGCGGCAGTTCGATGCCGCTCTCATGGACGAGGGCTTCAAGCTCTCGGCGGAGCTGCTGGAGCGGCTGTCGGGGCTGTCCGAGACCGCGGTCGTGCACACCGCCAGGCGGACGCTGCGGACCGTGAGCGAGATGGTGGGCGACCACGTCCGCCACAACTCCTACTTCATCGACTTCCCTGCGCACGTGCCGGACACCGAAGAGTTCTGGATGCGATGCGTGGCGAAGGCCCTCGGCGACGAGAAGTCGCGCGAGAACGTGCTGACACAGCTGGCGAACGGGGTGCTGGACCTGCTCAGCCTCCCCACGTACGGCCGCTACCAGCACACCTACGAGGAGATGCTCGCGGCGCAGGACGAGCTGATCGCCTCGGCGGGCGACCGGGTGACCGTACTGCACCTCGGGCGGGACCTGGACGACGAACTCACCGGCCTGTACCTGTCTCTGGCGGGCAGCACGACCCCGCTGGGCGAGGACCACCTGCGTGACCTCAAGGTGCTCGCCGAGCGGTGCGCGCTCGGCGCCCAGCCGGAGGCGATCCCGGTCCGGGAGAACCGGGCGGTCGTCAACGAGGCCCGCCTCGGCGTCGGGGCGGACCTTCTGCTCGACACCGTCACCGATGTGCTGCGGCTGGCCTGCGCGCTGTCGGGCGGCGACGTGACGCTTCAGGAGCCGACCCGGTTCCGGGCGCTGTCGCGGCCGGTGCGCCGGGGGCTGCTCGCGGGCCTCGACGCCGTGGTCGCGGCGAACCCCGCGAAGCTCGCCGATGTGCACGCGCACCGGGAGCCGTTCAAGCGGCTCGGTGAGCGGCTCCACCCGCACGAGTACCCGCGCTGGCCGCACGCCGCCGATGTGTTCGCCGTCGCACGGGGCGAGAAGGAGGCGCGGTCCTTCGACAGCCGGGTCGAGAAGCTGCTCGGCGAGTTCGACGTGCCCGGTGCCGTGAAGCTGCTGTCGTCCGCTCCCGGCAAGCTGTTTCGCGCCCTGGACCTCCTGCTGCGCATCGCCGCCGACCAGGAGGAGCGGGACGCGGTGGTGGCCGCCGCGGTGCGGGTCGCACCGGGGGTCTCCGGCCGGGTCGTGCTCTCGGTCCGCGAGCACTTCCACAACCGGGAGCGGGAGAGCGACGAGCCCCGCATCTTCGTCAACCGCCGGGGCCGTGCCTGGGTGACCCCCGACTTCCGGCGGCCGGTACCGGCGGCCGACCGCGACCGTCTGATCGCCGCCCTCGACGCCGAGATCCGCCGTCGGCTCCCGACGCCGGGGCGGCTGCTGCTCGACCCCGACGTCCTCGACGTGGCGCTCCCGCTCAGCGGCAGGGCGACCTCGGCCGGGCTCGGCGTGCTGCCGCGAGGTTCGGTCTCGCCGGTCGAGGGCGAACAGCTGCGCTTCTTCGTGTACTGGAAGCAGACCCGGGAGCGGACCGACTACGACCTCTCGGCGCTGCTTCTCCACTCCGACTACAGCACCGACGAGTGGCTCTCCTACACATCCCTCACGGCTGTCGGGGGCGAGCACTCGGGAGATGTCACCGAGGCGCCGGACGGGGCGTCGGAATTCATCGACCTGTCCCTGGACCGGGTGCGCAGCCCATTCATCGTTCCGCAGGTCAACATCTATTCCGGCGAGGGCTTCGAGGAGGTCGAGGAGTCGTTCTTCGGCTTCATGCTGCGCGACGGTGAGCAGAAGGGCCGGCCGTTCGAGCCGCGCACGGTGCGGATGAAGTCGGAGCTGCGCGGAGTGGGTCGGGTGGCGCTGCCGCTGGTGTTCCGGCGCGACGACGACGGCCGGTGGCGCGCGAAGTGGCTGCACCTGTATCTGAAGGGCATCTCGGAGGCCAACCGGGTCGAGGAGAACCAGGTGTCGGTGTCCAAGGTGGTGCGGGCCGTCGTGGAGCGCGAGCAGCTGACGGTGGGGTACCTGATCGGCCTGATGTCCGGTGACACCACGGCCGTGGACCTGTGGGACGGCGAGCCGGTCCCGGACGAACCCGTGACGTACATCGGTCTCGGACGTCCCGAGGGGCTGCACCCGGACTCCCGGATCATCACCCTCGAAAATCTGCGCGACCTGATCCCGGGCTGAGTGCTAGCGTTGCCCACGGCGAGGCCATGAAGGGGCTTCCTTCTCATTCACTCCAAATGAACTCAAGTCCTTTCGCTCTCCTCGCCCTCGACTTCCACCGGGAGGCGCCCGCGCGGCGCCTCCCGGTTTTCGTGTGCGCCGACGGCCCAACACCCCGAAAAATCGGCATGACTTGGTCCCGATACGGCTGGTAGCGTTGCTCGCGGTGAGGCCATGAAAGGGCTTCCTTCTCCTCCGCCGCGAAAGCGGCTTATATGCGACGAGTCTTTTCGC
>NZ_JBHVDX010000214.1:0-18103 GCF_042802555.1 Streptomyces sp. NPDC057474
ACGGCCGCTGCTGGAGGGCCACCCGGACGCGGGCATCGCCGCCGTCAACGGGCCGCGCTCCGTGGTGATCTCCGGCACCGAGGCCGCCGTCGCCGGCATCGCCGCGCGGCTCGCCGCCGACGGGCGCCGCACCACCAGGCTGCGGGTCAGCCACGCCTTCCACTCACCGCTCATGGAGCCCATGCTCGACGCCTTCCGCGAGGTCGCCGCGAGCATCTCCTACGCTCCGCCGCGCATGGCCGTCGTCTCCAACGTCACCGGACGCGGCGCCGCCCCAGGCGAGCTGGAGGATCCGGAGTACTGGGTGCGGCACGTGCGGGAGGCGGTCCGCTTCGCGGACGGAGTCGGCTGGCTCGCCGCGCACGGCGTCGGCCGGTTCGTGGAGGTCGGTCCCGACGGCACCCTGACCGCCATGGCGCAGAGCTGCCCGACGGACGCCGAGAGCACCCTGTTCGTGCCGTCGCTGCGCAAGGACCGCGACGAGCGCGAGACGCTCCTGGACGCCGTCGCCCGCGCCTTCGCCCACGGCATGCCCGTGGAGTGGCCCCGTCTCTTCGACGGCACCGGCGCCCGCACCGCCCAGCTGCCCACCTACCCCTTCCAGCGCCGCCGGTACTGGCCGAAGCCGCCCGTGCTGCTCGGCGACGTCACCTCCGCGGGCCTCGGCGCGAGCGGTCACCCGCTGCTCGGCGCGGCCGTGGAGCTGGCCGACGGCGCCACCCACGTGTTCACCGGCCGGTTCTCGTTGGGCTCCCACTCCTGGCTGAAGGACCACGCCCTCACCGGCACCGCCCTGTTCCCGGCAACCGGCTTCCTCGACCTGGCCCTGCACGCGGGCGCCCGCACCGGCTGCGAACAGGTCGCCGAGCTGACGATCCTGGCCCCGCTCACCCTGCCCGCACACGGCGGGGTGCAGGTCCAGGTCCGCGTCGAGGAACCCGACGCCACCGGGGCCCGCCCGCTGACCGTGCACGGCCGCTCCGACGACGCCGAACCCGGCACACCATGGACCCTGCACGCCGGCGGCCTGCTCACGGTGGCCGCCGAAACGGCCGCCACCCCCTACGACTTCACCGCCTGGCCGCCCGAGGGCGGCCAGGAAGTGCCGCTCGACGGCTTCTACGAGGCGTTCGCCGACCGTGGCCACCTCTACGGCCCGCTGTTCCAGGGGCTGACCCGGGTCTGGACACGCGGCGAGGAAGTCTTCGCCGAGGTCGAGCTGCCCGCCGACGCCGCCCCCGCGGCCGACGCCTTCGACCTGCATCCGGCGCTGCTCGACGCCGCGCTGCACGCGGTGATGTTCGTGCCGATGGAGGACGCCGGACGGCTGCCCTTCTCCTGGAGCGACGTGCGCCTCGACGCCGTTGGGGCGTCCGCGCTGCGGCTGCGGATGGTCCAGCAGGGCCCGGAGGCCGTCGGCCTCGCCCTCGCCGACCCGGCGGGCCGGCCGGTCGCCTCCGTCGGCTCGCTCACCCTGCGCGAACTCACCGGCGACCTCGCCGGGTCCGCCGTCGGCGCGCCCGGCGACCGGGGCCTGTACGAACTGGACTGGCGGCCCGTCACCCCGGCCGGCGCCGGCACGCCCACCACGTCGGCGTTCACCATGTCGACGCCCACCACGTCGGAGCCCTCCACGGCCACGGTGACGGTCGTCGGCGCGGACGAGGCCGGCGAACTGGCCGCCGCCCTGCGCGCCGCCGGGCACCCCGCGCGGACCGTACCCGGCCTGGACGCCCTGGCGGACGCCGACGAGGTGCCCGACACCGTCCTGTACGCCGTGCCGCTCGTGGCCGGGACGGGCGAGGGGACCCCGGGGGGCACCCTCGCCGACGCGGCCCGCGTCACCGCCACCGAGGTGCTGGTCCTCGTCCAGCGGTGGCTGGACGACCCGGCGTTCGCGCACGCCCGGCTCGCCGTCGTGACACGAAACGCCGTCCCGGCCGGCCCCCGGCCCGCGGACCCGGCGCAGGCGGCCGTCTGGGGCCTGGTGCGGGCCGCCCGCACCGAGAACCCCGGCCGGTTCGTCCTCGCCGACACCGACGGCACCGCCGCCTCCACGGCGGCGCTGCCCGCCGCACTCGGCGACACCGCGTTCGAACTCGCCGTACAGGACGGCACGGTGACCGTGCCGCAGATCGTGCCGCTCACCGCCGGCCGGGCCCTCGTCCCGCCGGCCGGCACGGACCCCTGGCGACTCGGGGTCGAACGGCAGGGCACCCTGGAGGGGCTGCGGCTCGCGCCCTGCCCGGAGGTCACCGCCGCGCTCGCCCCGAACGAGGTGCGCCTCTCCCTGCGCGCGGCCGGCGTCAACTTCCGCGACGTCCTCACCGCGCTCGGCATGTATCCCGGTGACGCCACCGGGATCGGCCTGGAGGGCGCGGGCGTCGTCACCGAGGTCGGCGCGGACGTCACCGGCCTCGCCCCCGGCGACCGGGTGATGGGCATGTTCGCAGGAGCCTTCGGGCCCGTCGCCGTCGCCGACGCCCGCATGGTCGCGCGGATCCCGAAGGGCTGGAGCTTCGCGGAGGCCGCCACCGTCCCGATCGTGTACCTCACCGCGTACTACGCGCTGGTCGACCTCGGCGGGCTGAAGCCCGGCGAGAACGTCCTCGTGCACGCCGCGGCCGGAGGCGTCGGATCGGCCGCCGTACAGCTCGCCGGCCACCTCGGCGCCGTCGTCCACGGGACCGCGTCACCCGCCAAGTGGGGCGCGCTGCGGACCGCGGGTCTCGACGACACCCGCCTCGCCTCGTCCCGCGACCTCGGGTTCGAGCAGCGGCTGCTCGACGCGACCGGAGGCCGCGGCTTCGACGTCGTCCTCGACTCCCTGGCCCGGGAGTTCGTGGACGCCTCCCTGCGGCTGCTGCCGCGCGGCGGCCGGTTCCTGGAGATGGGCAAGACCGACATCCGCGACCCCGCCCGGGTCGCCGCCGACCACCCCGGCGTCGACTACCGCGCCTTCGACCTGGTCGAGGCCGGGCCCGACCGGATCGGCGAGATCCTCGCCGTCCTCGTGGACCTCTTCGAACGCGGCGTCCTCAAGCCGCTGCCGATGGTGGTGTGGGACGTCCGCCGCGCACCCGAGGCGTTCCGCTTCCTCAGCCAGGCCCGGCACATCGGCAAGGTCGTCCTGACCCTGCCGGCCGCGACCAACCCCGCGGGCACCGTGCTGCTCACCGGCGGGCTCGGCGGGCTCGGCCGGATCACCGCCCGCCATCTCGTCGCCGAGCACGGCGTACGGCATCTGCTGATCGCCGGGCGGCGCGGCCCGGACACACCGCAAGCGGCCGCACTGCGGGCCGAACTCGCCGCCCTGGGCGCCGAGGTCACCGTGGCCGCCTGCGACGTCGCCGACCGCACCGCGCTCGCCCAGCTCCTCGCGGGCATCCCCTCCGACCGGCCGCTGACCGCCGTGGTGCACTCCGCCGGCGTCCTCGCGGACGGCGTGCTGTCCTCGATGTCACCCCAGCGGCTCGCGGAGGCGCTGCGCCCGAAGGCCGACGCGGTGGCCGCCCTGCACGAACTGACCCGCGACCTCGACCTCGCCCGGTTCGTGGTCTTCTCCTCGGTCGCCGGAACCTTCGGCGGCGCGGGACAGGCCAACTACTCGGCCGCCAACGCGTTCCTGGACGCCTTCGCCCACCACCGGCGCGCCCAGGGCCTGCCCGCGGTGTCCCTGGCCTGGGGCTCCTGGCTGCCGGACGCCGGCATGACCGGGGAGCTCACCGACGCCGACCGCGAACGCCACGCCCGTACCGGCATGGTGCCGCTCGGCCCCGGCCAGGGCATGCGCCTGCTGGACGCCGCCGCGGACTCCGACCGGGCCGCGCTGCTGCCGATGGACATCGACCCGGCCGCCCTGCGCGAACACCACGACGTCCTGCCGGTGCTGCTGCGTGGCCTGGTACGCACCCCCACCCGGCGCCGGGCCCAGTCCGCCGCGGGAGCGGCGCCCGCCGCGCAGGCCCCGCAGCCGCTCGCCGAACGGCTGGCACCGTTGCCCGCCGCCGACCGCGAGCACCTGCTCCTGGACGTGGTCGCCGAACAGGCCGCGGCCGTCCTCGGACACGGCTCGGCCGCCGACATCGACCCCGAGCAGACCTTCAAGGAACTCGGCTTCGACTCCCTGACCGCGGTCGAGCTGCGCAACCGGCTCGGCGCGGCCACCGGCCTGCGGCTGCCCGCCACCCTGGTCTTCGACTACCCGACCGCCCTCGCCCAGGTCCGGTACCTGCTGGGCGAGCTGTCCCTGCCGGAACCTCCCGGCACCACGCAGGCCCTGCTCGGCGAGATGGACCGTCTGGAGAGCGCGCTGCGCGACTCGGACGTGGCCGGCGAGGACCGGGAGAGGGTCTCCGCCAGGCTGCGTGAGCTGCTCTCCCGCTGGCAGGGCGAGCCCGATGTCCCGGCCCGCGCCCCTGCCGCACAGGACGACGAGGAACTGGCCGCGGTCGAGACCGAAGGCGACCTCTTCGACCTGATCGACCGTGAGCTGGGGGACGCGTGAGCGCCCCGCCGGTCCCGCCCGCACCCGACGCCCCGGCCCGCCCGGTTCAAGGAAGTGACACACGTGGCTGACGACGACAAGTACGTGGAATACCTCAAGCGGGTCACGGGCGAACTGCGGCAGACCCGCCGCAGGCTGCGCGAGGTCGAGGACCGGGGCCGTGAGCCGATCGCCATCGTCGCGATGAGCTGCCGGTTCCCCGGCGGCATCCGCACCCCCGAGGATCTGTGGCGGCTCGTCGACGAAGGCGGCGACGCCGTCGGCCCGCTGCCCGACGACCGGGGCTGGGACATCGCGGACCGCTACGATCCCGACCCCGACCGGCCCGGGACCTTCTCCACCCGCGAGGGCGGCTTCCTGCACGACGCCGCCTCCTTCGACGCCGCCTTCTTCGGCATGAGCCCCCGTGAGGCACTGGCCACCGACCCGCAGCAGCGGATCCTGCTGGAGGCGTCCTGGGAACTCCTGGAACGCGCCGGGATCCGTCCGGGGACCCTGCGCGGCAGCGCCACCGGCGTGTTCGTCGGCGCCGCCACCTCCGGCTACGGGCAGGGCCCGGTCGAGGTCCCCGAGGACCTGCACGGCCTGATGCTCGCCGGGAACGCGACCTCCGTCGCCTCCGGCCGCATCTCCTACGTCCTCGGCCTCGAAGGCCCCACCGTCACCGTCGACACCGCCTGTTCGTCCTCCCTGGTCGCCCTGCACTGGGCGGTGCAGGCGCTGCGCGCCGGGGAGTGCGACCTCGCGCTGGCGGGCGGCGTCGCCGTCATGGCCACCCCCGGCCTGCTGTTCGAGTTCAGCCGACAGCGGGGGCTCGCCCCCGACGGCCGCTGCAAGGCCTTCGCGGACTCCGCCGACGGCACCGGCTGGTCCGAGGGCGTCGGCCTGCTCCTGGTGGAACGCCTCTCCGACGCCCGCCGCAACGGGCACCCGGTCCTCGCCGTGGTCCGCGGCTCCGCCGTCAACTCCGACGGCGCCTCCAACGGGCTGACCGCACCCAACGGGCCCGCCCAGCAGCGCGTCATCGAACAGGCCCTCGCGAACGCCGGTATCACCGCCGCCGACGTCGACGCCGTCGAGGCGCACGGCACCGGCACCACCCTCGGCGACCCCATCGAGGCCCAGGCACTGCTCGCCACCTACGGCCGCGCCAAGGACGCCGAACGGCCCCTGTTCCTCGGCTCCCTGAAGTCCAACCTCGGCCACACCCAGGCCGCCGCCGGAGTCGCGGGCGTCATCAAGACGGTGATGGCGCTCCAGCACGGCCGACTGCCCCTCACCCTGCACGTGGACACACCGTCCACGCACGTCGACTGGGACGCCGGTCACGTGCGGCTGCTCACCGAGCCCGTCGACTGGCCGCTCACCCCCGGACGCCCGCGCCGCGCGGCCGTGTCCTCCTTCGGCATCAGCGGCACCAACGCGCACACCGTCCTGGAGGCCGCGCCCGAGGAGCCAGGAGAGGAGGCCCAGGAGACCGAGGCAGCCCCCGCGGCCGCCGCGCGGCTGCCCCTCGCCCCCTGGCTGCTGTCCGCGCGCGGCGCCGAGGCCCTGCGCGGCCAGGCGGCCCGCCTGCTCGACCACGCCGAAGCCCACCCCGGCGACGACCCGCACGTCACCGCCCGTGCTCTCGCCGCCACCCGGCAGTCCTTCGAACACCGCGCCGTCGTCCTCGCCGAGGACACGGCCGCCGCCCGCGACGCCCTGCGGGCCCTCGCCGCGGGAGAGGAACACCCCGCCGTCGTCACCGGCCGAACCCTGCGCGGCGCGACCGCCTTCCTCTTCTCCGGGCAGGGCGCCCAGCGTCCCGGCATGGGCCGCGACCTGTACACCGCGTTCCCCGCGTTCGCCCGCGCCTTCGACAAGGTCTGCGCCCACCTCGACCCCGAACTCGGACTCTCCCTCAAGTCCCTCAAGGACACGGTCCTCGACGGCGCCCCGGACGACGAGGCGCTGCGGGAGACAGGCCTCGCCCAGCCGGCGCTGTTCGCGGTCGAGGTCGCCCTCTTCCGCCTCCTGGAGTCGTGGGGCATCGCCCCCAAGTACGTCCTGGGGCACTCCCTGGGCGAACTGTCCGCCGCGCACGTCGCCGGAGTGTGGTCGCTGCCCGACGCCTGCCGCCTGGTCGCCGCCCGTGGCCGGCTCATGCAGGCCCTGCCCGAGGGCGGCGCCATGGTCTCCGTGGAGGCCGCCGAGGACGAGGTGACCGCGCTGCTCGCCGGGCACGGAGACGCCGTGTCGGTCGCCGCCGTCAACGGCCCGCGCGCCACCGTGATCTCCGGCGACACCGCAGCCGTCGAGGCCCTCGCCGCCGAACTCGCCGCCCGCGGCCGGACCACCCGCAGGCTGCGCGTCTCGCACGCCTTCCACTCGGCGCGCATGGACGCCGTCCTGGACGACTTCCGCACCGTCGCCGAGAGCGTCACCGCGCATCCGCCGCGCCTCACCGTCGTCTCCAACCTCACCGGCCGCCCCGCGACCGCCGAGGAACTGGCCTCAGCCGACTACTGGGTGCGCCACCTGCGCCACACGGTCCGCTTCGCCGACGGCGTCGGCTGGCTCGCCGCCCACGGCGTCACCCGCTACCTCGAACTCGGCCCCGACGCCACTCTCACCGCGCTCACCCGCTCCTGCCTGCCCGACGACACCACCGACCGGGTCTGCGTGCCGCTGCTGCGCAGGGACCGTCCCGAACGCGGCACCCTGCTCGCCGCCGTCGCCGCCGCCCACGTGCACGGCGTCCGCGTCGACCTCGACGCGCTGCTGGGCGGCGACCCCGCCGATCCGCGCATCGCCCTGCCCACCTACGCCTTCACCCGGGACCGCTACTGGCTGCCTCCCGCCCTCACCACCGCCGACGTCACCGGCGCCGGCCTGACCGGAACCGGGCACCCGCTGCTCGGCGCCGTCGTCCGCGTCGCCGACGACGACCGGGTGCTGCTCACCGGTCGCCTGTCCACCCGCGCCCAGCCCTGGCTCGCCGACCACACCGTGTCCGGCGCGGTCCTGCTGCCCGGTACGGCGTTCGTCGAACTCGTCCTGCGCGCCGGCGACGAGGTCGGCTGCGGCCTCCTCGACGACCTCACCCTCGAAGCCCCGTTGGTGCTCCCGGACACCGCCGGCGTCCAGCTCCAGATCGCCCTCGGTGCCCCCGACCCCACGGGCCGCCGCCCCGTCACCGTGCACGCCCGTCCCGACGCCGACGACGACTCCCCGTGGACCCGGCACGCCACCGCCGTCCTCGCCCCGGCACCCGCCGCCTCCGAGGCCGAGTCGGCCGCGTGGCCGCCCGCCGACGCCCGGCCCGTCCCCCTGGACGGCTTCTACCCGGCCCTCGCCGCCCAGGGCTACCAGTACGGGCCCGTCTTCCAGGGCCTGCGCGCCGCCTGGCGGTCCGGTGACATCCGGTACGCCGAGGTCGCCCTCCCCGAGGACCAGCACCGCGACGCCGCCCGCTACGGACTGCACCCCGCACTCCTCGACGCCGCCCTGCACGTCCAGCTCGCCGGTGACGGCGACGACGGCACGGGTGAACCGGGCGCCGTGGGCCTGCCGTTCGCGTTCAGCGGCGTCACCCTGCACGCCGTCGGCGCCACCGGCCTGCGGGTCCGCCTGGAGAGCGACACCTCGGGCGCCGTACGCCTGCACCTCGCCGACGGCACCGGACGCCCCGTCGCCACCGTCGACTCCCTCGTCAGCCGCCCGGTCGCCGACGGCACCCTCGACACCGCACGCCCCGCCGACGGCACCCTGTACGCGGTGCGCTGGAACGCCGCCGAACTCCCGGCCACGCCGGGCACCGACGGCTGGCGCCTCGCCGGGGACGACCCGGCGGGCCTGCTTCCCTCCTGGCCGCGGCTCGGCGCCGACGAGGACTCCTGCGCCGCCGCCGTCCTGCCGTACGCCTCCCGCCCCGACGAGACCCCCGCCGACATCGCCGCCCGCGCCCTCACCGCCCTGCAGACGCTGCCGGCCGACCCACGCACCGACGGCGCCCCGATCGTCGTCGTCACGCGCGGCGCCGTCGCCGCCGCCGACGGTGAGGACGTCACCGACCTCGCCGCCGCCGCCGTGTGGGGCCTGGTCCGTGCCGCGCAGACCGAGAACCCCGGCCGTCTCGTCCTCGCCGACCTCGACGACACCGACGCGTCCCGCGCCGCGCTCACCGCCGCCGTCGCCACCGGCGCACCCCAGCTCGCGTTGCGCGAGGGCAGGCTGCTGACTCCGGCGCTGGTCCGCACGCCCGCCGCCGACTCCGCGCCCGCCTGGGACGCCGACGGCACGGTCCTGGTCACCGGCGGCACCGGCGCGCTCGGCGCCCTCGTCGCCCGCCACCTGGTCACCGCCCACGGCGTGCGCTCCCTGCTGCTGCTCTCCCGGCGCGGCCCCGACGCCCCGGGCGCCCGCGACCTCGCCGACGAACTCACCGCCCACGGCGCCGTCGTCCGCGTAGAGGCCTGCGACGCCGCCGACCCCGACGCCCTCGCCGCCGCCCTGGCCGCGCTGCCCGCCGACCGGCCGCTGCGCGCCGTCGTGCACACCGCGGGCGTCCTCGACGACGGCGTCCTCGGCTCACTCACCCCCGACCGGCTCGCTCCCGTGCTGCGAGCCAAGGCGGACGCCGCGCTCGCCCTGCACACGGCGACCCGGCACGCCGACCTCACCGCCTTCGTCCTGTTCTCCTCCGCCTCCGGTCTCCTCGGCGGCGCCGGACAGGCCAACTACGCCGCCGCCAACACCGTCCTGGACGCCCTCGCCCACCACCGCCGGGCGACCGGCCTGCCCGCCACCTCGCTGGCCTGGACCCTGTGGGACCACGACAGCGGCATGACCGGCGGACTCGGCGAGGACGACCGGCGCCGCATCGCGGCCTCCGGGCTGCCCGCCCTCGACCCCGACCGGGCACTGCGCCTCCTCGACGAGGCCCTCACCACCGGCGAGGCCCTCCTCGCGCCGCTGCGCACCGATGCCGCCGCGCTGCGCTCCGCCGCCGCGACCGGACGCCTGCCCGCCCTGCTGCACGGCCTCGTCCCGGCACCCGCACGCCGCGCCGCCCGCTCCGCCGACGCCGGCTCCTCCGCGCTCGGTCGCAGCCTGGCCGGAATGTCCGGACCCGAACAGGAACGGCTTCTCTCGGACATGGTGCGCCGCCACGCCGCCGTCGCCCTCGGCCACGGCTCGGCCGGCGCGGTCGACGGCGAACAGTCCTTCAAGGACCTCGGCTTCGACTCGCTCACCTCCGTCGACCTGCGCAACCGCCTGAGCGCCGAGACCGGCCTGCGGCTGCCCGCCACCCTCGTCTTCGACCACCCCCGCCCCAGCGCCCTCGCCCGCCACCTGGCCCGGGAACTCGCGGGCACCACCGAGCAGTCGGCTCCCAGCACGGTCGCCGCGGCGGAGGACGACCCGGTTGTCATCGTCGGCATGGCCTGCCAGTACCCCGGCGGTGTCAACTCGCCGGAGGACCTGTGGCGGTTCGTCTCCGAGGGCGGCGACGCCATCGGAGCCTTCCCCACCGACCGCGGCTGGGACCTGGACCGGCTGCCCGGCCTGCAAGCCGGATTCCTCCACGGAGCCACCCACTTCGACGCCGCCCTCTTCGGCATCGCACCCCGCGAAGCCCTCGCCATGGACCCCCAGCAGCGACTGCTCCTGGAGACCTCCTGGGAGGTCTTCGAACACGCCGGGATCGACCCACTGTCCCTGCGCGGCAGCCGCACCGGCGTCTACGTCGGCGCGATGGGCTCCGGCTACGCCTCCGGACTGGCCGACATCCCCGAAGGCATGGAGGGCTACATCGGACTCGGCGTCTCCGGCAGCGTCATCTCCGGCCGTGTCGCCTACACCTTCGGTCTGGAGGGGCCGACCATGACGGTCGACACCGCCTGCTCCTCCGCCCTGGTCGCCCTGCATCTCGCCGCCCACGCCCTGCGCCAGGGCGAATGCTCCATGGCCCTGGCCGGTGGGGTCACCGTCATGGCCACCCCCGGCACCTACACCGAGTTCACCGCCCAGAACGGCCTGGCCGCCGACGGCCGCTGCAAGGCCTTCGCCGCCTCCGCCGACGGCACCAGCTTCTCCGAGGGCGTCGGCATGCTCCTGCTGGAACGACTCTCCGACGCCCGCCTCCACGGTCACCAGGTACTGGCCGTGGTCCGCGGCTCCGCCACCAACCAGGACGGCGCCTCCAACGGCCTGACCGCCCCCAACGGCCCCTCCCAGGAACGTGTCATCCGCCAGGCGCTGGCCTCGGCCGGGCTCTCCCCGGCCGACGTCGACGCCGTCGAGGCACACGGGACCGGCACCACCCTCGGCGACCCCATCGAGGCCCAGGCCCTCTTCGCCACGTACGGCCGCGAACGCTCCGAAGGACAGCCCCTGCTGCTGGGCTCCGCCAAGTCCAACTTCGGGCACACCCAGGCCGCCGCGGGCGCCGCCGGCGTCATCAAGATGGTCATGGCCATGCGCCACGGCGAGCTGCCCCCCACCCTGCACGTCGACGAGCCCTCCCCGCACATCGACTGGTCCAGCGGAACCATCGACCTGCTCACCGAGGCCCGCCCCTGGCCCGCCCGGGAGGGCCGGCCGCACCGTGCGGGCGTGTCGTCCTTCGGCATCAGCGGCAGCAACGCCCACGTCGTCCTGGAGGAACCGCCCGCCCCCGAGCCCGCCCCCGACCGGCCGGCACCGACCTCCCTACCGCGCGTCCACTCCGTCTCGGGGCACACCCCCGAGGCGCTGCGCGCCCAGGCCGCCCAGCTGCGCACCCACCTGCTGAACCACGACGAAGACCCCCGCGACATCGCCCACACCCTCACCGCCGCCCGCCACCCGCACCAGCACCGCGCCGCCGTCGTCGCCACCGACCGCGAGGAACTCCTCACCGGTCTCGCCGCCGTCGCCTCCGGCGAACCCGCCGCGCACGTGGTCACCGGCACCGCCGACGGCGGCCGGCTCGCCGTCCTGTTCAGCGGCCAGGGCGCCCAGCGCCCCGGTATGGGCCGCGACCTGTACGCCGCCCACCCCGTGTTCGCCGAGACGTTCGACACCGTCTGCGCCGAACTCGACCGTCACCTCGACGGACCGCCGCTGCGCGACGTGGTCTTCGCCGCCGAGGGCAGCGCCGGGGCCGCGCTCCTGGACCGCACCGCCCACACCCAGGCCGCCCTGTTCGCGTTCGGCACCGCCGCCCACGCCCTGGCGGCGTCCTGGGGCATCCGCGCCGATGTGTTCGCCGGGCACTCCATCGGAGAGCTGACCGCTGCGCACGCCGCCGGGGTCTTCGACCTCGCCGACGCCTGTGCCCTCGTCGCCGGCCGCGGCCGGCTCATGCAGAACCTGCCCGAGGGCGGCGCCATGGCAGCCCTTGAAGCCACCGAGGGGGAGGTCCTGCCGCTGCTGGAGGGCCGCGCCGAGCGCGTCGCGATCGCCGCGGTCAACGGGCCGGTCTCGGTGGTCGTCTCCGGCGAGGAGAAGGACGTGGAGGAGATCGCCGCCGAGTTCACCGCACGCGGACGCAGGACCCGACGCCTGCGGGTCAGCCACGCCTTCCACTCGCCCCTGATGGACGCCATGCTCGACGACTTCCGCGCCGTCGCCGCCCGAGTCCGCTACACCGTCCCCGCCGTCCCAGTCGTGTCCGACCTGACCGGCGCCCCCGCCACCGGCGACGACCTGATCACCCCCGACTACTGGGTCCGCCACGTCCGCCAGGCCGTCCGCTTCGCCGACGCGGTCCGCGCACTGGAGATCGACGGCGTCACCCACTGCCTCGAACTGGGCCCCGACGCCACCCTCACCACCCTCGTCCAGGACAGCCTCACCGACCCGGCGGCGATGACCGCCGTACCCTTGCTGCGCCGCGACGTGACCGAGAACCGCGCCGCGCTGCTCGCGGCCGCCGGCCTGCACGCCCACGGACACGGGAAGGCGCCCGCCGCCCAGGACGACGCCGAAGCCCGGCCCGTGGCCCTGCCGACGTACGCCTTCCAGCGCGAGCGCTTCTGGCTGGAGCCGTCCGCGGCGCCCGCCGCGCGCACCCGCGACAGCGCGTTCTGGGAACTCGTCGAGGCCGCCGACCCCACGGTCCTGGCCGAGCGACTCCAAGTCGACACCGACGCTCCGCTCAGCGCCGTCCTGCCCGCCCTCGCCGCCTGGCGCGACGAGGACCGCAAGGATGCGGAGATCGGGCGTTGGGAGCACCGCGCGGTGTGGCGGCCCGCCGCCGACGGCAGCGCCGCCACCCTCACCGGTACCTGGGTCCTCACCGTCCCCGACCGCTTCCACGGCGGCCCCTGGGCGACCTCCGTCGCCGAGGCGCTCACCGCACACGGCGCCCACGTCCGCGTCCTGCCCGTCGACTGCGCCACCGCCGACCGCGCTCTCCTGGCCTCCGCCCTCACCGCCTTGCGGCAGGACGACGGGCCGGCCTGGACGGGCGTGCTGTCCCTGCTCGCGGCCGACACCGCACCGCTGCCCGGCCACCGGGCGGTCCCGGCCGGCCTCGCCGCGACCACCGCCCTCGTCCAGGCCCTCGCCGACGGGGCCGCGGGCACTGACCCGGTCCGCCTGTGGGCGCTCACCGCGGGCGCGGCCGGAGTCCTCGGGAGCGAGGCGCCCGCCGAACCCGAGCAGGCCACCGTGTGGGGCCTGGGCCGCACCGCGGCCCTCGAACATCCCCAGCTGTGGGGCGGACTGGTGGACCTGCCCGCCGGCACCGGCACCGCGGTCACCGCCGGCGTCGCCCGCCGCCTCGCCGCGGCCCTCACCGACGGCGCCGAGGACCAGATCGCCGTCCGGCCCTCGGGCACCTTCCTGCGCCGCCTCGAACACGCACCGGCCGGCGCGCCCGCACCCGGCGCCCCCGACTGGACCGGGACCGTTCTGCTCACCGGCGCCACCGGCGCGCTCGGCCTGCGCACCGCCGCCTGGCTCGCGGCCCGGGGGACCGCACGCATCGTCGCCGTCAGCCGCTCCGGCACCGGCTCCGAAGGCGCCGCCCGCCTTCAGGACACCCTCGCCGGCACCGGTACCGAACTCGTCCTCGCCGCCTGCGACACCGCCGACCGGGACGCGCTCGCCGCGCTGCTCGCCGAACATCCCGTCGACGCCGTCGTGCACACCGCGGGCGTCCTCGACGACCGGCTCCTCGACGGCATGGACACCGCCGCCCTGGACCGCGTCCTGCGGCCCAAGCTGGCCGCCGCCCGCAACCTCGACGAGCTGACCCGCGACCGAGACCTCACCGCGTTCGTCCTGTACTCGTCGGTCTCCGGCATCCTCGGCACCATCGGCCAGGCCAACTACGCGGCGGCCAACGCCTACCTGGACGCCCTCGCCGAACAGCGCAGGGCCGCCGGACTGCCCGCCACCTCGCTGGCCTGGGGACCCTGGGCCGGAGGAGGCATGGCCACCGCCGACGCCGACAACGAGGCGCGGATGCGCCGCAGCGGCATCAACCCGCTCGAACCCGAGCGGGCGGCCGACGCCCTCGGCCGGGCCGCCGCGCGGGCCGACGCCGTCCTCGCCGTCGCCGACATCGACTGGGCCCGTTTCGCGCCCGGGTTCACCACCTCCCGGCCCAGCCCGCTGCTCGCCGAACTCCCCGAGGTCCGCGACCTGCTCGCCCAGCGCCCGGACACCACCGCGGCAGCCCCGCACGCCCTGCGCGAGCGGCTCGCCGGGCAGTCCGCCGCCGAGCGCGAACGCACCCTCACCGCCCTGGTGCGCACGGAGGCCGCCGTCGTCCTCGGCCGCGCCGGCACCGACCGCGTCGGCGCCGCGACGGCCTTCAACGCCCTCGGCTTCGACTCCCTCATGGCCGTCGAACTACGCAACCGGATCGGTGCCGTCACCGGCCTGGCCCTGCCCGCCACACTTCTGTTCGACCAGCCGAACGCCGCCGCGCTCGCCGTATACCTGCGCGGTCGGCTCACCGACGACACCGACGCCGCCGGAGCCGTCCTCGCCGGACTGGACTCCCTGACGACGCTCCTGGCCGCCCTGCCCCAGGACGACACCCGACGCGACCGCATAGGCACCCGCCTGCAGTCCCTGCTCGGGCACTTCACCGGCGGTACCACCGCCGCCGTCACCACAGTCGTCACCGGCGACGACATCAGTGACCGGATCCGGTCCGCGGGCGCGGACGAGATCTTCAGCTTCATCGAGAACGACCTCGGCATCTCCTGATGGCACGGCCACGGGACCTGAGAACGGGTGACAACAATGCGCGATGAGGACAAGCTCCTCGGCTACCTGAAAAAGGTCACGGCCGATCTCCACCAGACGCGGCAGCGCCTGGCCGCGGCCGAGGCACAGCAGCACGAATCCATAGCGATCGTCGCGATGGGCTGCCGCTTTCCCGGCGGTGTGAGCGACCCCGACGATCTGTGGCGGCTGCTCGACGAGGGTGCCGACGCCATGACGGAATGGCCGCGCGACCGAGGCTGGGACATCGAGGCACTGTACGATCCGACGCCCGGCACTCCGGGCCGCAGCTACACCCGCGTCGGCGGATTCGTCGACCGGGTCGCCGACTTCGACGCCGGCTTCTTCGGCATCTCCCCCCGCGAGGCCGTCGGCACCGACCCGCAGCAGCGGCTCCTGCTGGAGATCTGCTGGGAAGCCCTGGAACGCGCCGGGATCGACCCGCTCGCCCTGCGCGGCAGCCGTACCGGCGTGTTCGCCGGTACCAACCTCCAGGACTACACCACCCTGCTCAGCCTCTCCGACAACGCGGGCGACGACGGCGTCGGCAACTCCGCCAGCGTCCTGTCCGGCCGCGTCTCGTACACCCTCGGTCTGGAGGGCCCGGCCGTCTCCGTCGACACCGCCTGCTCCTCCTCCCTGGTCACCCTGCACCTGGCCGCGCAGGCGCTGCGCGCGGGCGAGTGCGACCTCGCGCTCGCCGGGGGCGTCACCGTCATGTCGACGCCCACGGTCTTCCTGGAGTTCAGCCGCCAGCGCGGTCTGGCCGCCGACGGCCGCTGCCGCGCCTTCGCGGACGCCGCCGAGGGCACCGCCTGGGGTGAGGGCGCCGGAGTCCTCGTCGTCGAACGGCTCTCCGACGCCCGCCGGGCCGGCCACCCCGTCCTCGCCGTGCTGCGCGGCTCCGCCGTCAACCAGGACGGCGCTTCCAACGGCCTGACCGCTCCCAACGGTCCCTCCCAGGAACGCGTCATCTGGCAGGCGCTCAACGCCGCGAAGCTCGCCCCCGCCGACGTGGACGCCGTCGAGGCGCACGGTACCGGCACCACCCTCGGCGACCCCATCGAAGCCCAGGCCCTCCTCGCCACATACGGTCAGGACAGGCCCGCGGACCGGCCGCTGCTGCTCGGCTCGGTGAAGTCGAACATCGGACACACCCAGGCCGCCGCCGGTGTCGCCGGCGTCATCAAGATGATCCTGGCCCTGCGCGCCGGACGACTGCCCGCCACCCTCCATGTCGACCGGCCCAGCCGTCATGTCGACTGGTCCGCCGGCCACGTCGAACTGCTCACCGAGGCCCGCCCCTGGCCCGCCCCGGGCGACCGTCCGCGCCGCGCGGGCGTGTCCTCCTTCGGCGTCAGCGGCACCAACGCCCACGTCATCCTCGAACAGGCCCCGCCGGCCGATCCGGACGACACCGTCGCATCCGCCGACGACGCCCCCCGCGCCCGAGCCTTCACCGTCTCCGGCCGTACCGCCGCCGCCCTGCGCGACCAGGCCGGCCGGCTCGCCGCCCGGCTGCGCAACGCCCCGGACGGCGCCGTCCGCCCCGCCGACCTGGCCTGGTCCCTCGCCGCCACCCGGCCCGCACTCGAACACCGCGCCGTGGTCGTCGCCCCCGATCACGGGACACTCCTGCGCGGCCTGACCGCGCTGGCCGACGGCGCTCCCGACCCCGCCGTGGTGCGGGGCGTCGCCGACACCGACGGTGACCCGGTGTTCCTCTTCCCCGGCCACGGCCCGCAATGGGAGGGCATGGCGGACGAACTCCACTCCGCCGACGCCCGGTTCCGTGCCTTCTTCGACGAAGCGGCCGCCGCCGTCGAGGAGTACACCGACTTCCGTGTCCTCGACGTCCTGCGCCGCGTCCCCGGTGCGCCGCCGCTGGACCGTCTCGACGTCGTCCAGCCCGCCCTGTTCGTCACCTGCGTCGCCCTCGCCCGCCTGTGGATGGCGTGCGGAGTCCGCCCCGCCGCGGTCGCCGGGCAGAGCCTGGGCGAGGTCGCCGCCGCCCACATCGCGGGCGCCCTCACCCTTCAGGACGCCGCTCGCGTCATCGGCGTCCGCTCTCGTGAACTGATGGCCCTCGCCGGCCGCGGCGGCATGGTCGCCGTTCCGCTGCCGCTCGCCGAGGTCGAGCGGCTCATCGCCCCGTACGACGGCCGGATCTGCGTCGGCGGCGTCACCGGTCCCCGCTCCGTCACCGTCGCCGGCGACACCGAGCCCCTCGCCGCGCTTCTCGCCCGCCTCACCGGCGACGGCATCCAGGCCCGCCGCGTCCCGATGGACTACGCCTCCCACTGCCCGCAGGTCGAGGAGGTCCGTGACGCCCTGCTCACCGGGTTCGCGCCGATCCGCCCGCGCCCCGCCGAGATCCCCTTCCACTCCACCGTCACCGGCGCCCGCGTCGAGGACACCACCACCCTCGACGCCTCCTACTGGTACGACAACGCCCGCCGCACCGTCCGCCTCGAACCCGCCGTGCGCGCCCTCGCCGACGCCGGACAGCGCGTCTTCGTCGAGGTGGGCCCGCACCCCGTGGTCACCTCGGCCGTCGGCGACATCCTCGACGACCTCGGCATCACCGACGGCGCCGTCCTCGGCACCCTGCGCCGCTCCGACGGAGGCACGGAACGGTTCCTCACCTCCGTGGCCGCCCTCGCCGTACGCGGCGGATCCCCGGACTTCAGCGCCGTCCACGACGAGCCCGCCCGCCGCGCCGACCTGCCCGTCTACGCCTTCCAACGCCGCCGCTACTGGCCCGCCTTCACCCCCGCGGAGAGCGGCGGCCCCGCCGCCGGCACCGCGGACGCCCCCTTCTGGCGGGCCGTCGATTCGGGTGACGTCACCACCCTCGCCACCGCGCTGGCCCTCGACGAGGGCACCGTCGCCACGCTGGCCCCCGCCCTCGCCGGCTACCGGCGGCGCAGCGAGGAACGCGGCACCGCCGACCGCTGGCGCTACCGGATCACCTGGCACCCGATCGAGGACAGAACCGTCCCCGCCCTCACGGGCCGCTGGGTCCTCGCCGTCCCCGGCGGCCATGAGGACGGTCCCGAGGCAACCGCCGTGCAGGCCGCTCTGACACGCGCGGGCGCCACCTGCGTCCCCGTGGTCGTCGACGCCCTGGCCGGCCGCTCCGCGCTCGCCACGGCCCTGGGCGGGGCCGTCGTTGGAGCCCGTGGCCTCGTCTCCCTCCTCGCCCGGGACGACACGCCCCACCCGGAACATCCCCTGCTGCCCGCCGGGTTCGCCGCCACCGTCGCCCTCGTCCAGGCGATGGACGACCTCGACGCCCGCCTTCCGGTGTGGTTCCTCACTCGCGGCGCCGTCGACACCGGCCCCGGCACCGGTCCCGTACGCCCCGCCCAGGCCCTCGTCCAGGGC
>NZ_JBHVDX010000215.1:0-18077 GCF_042802555.1 Streptomyces sp. NPDC057474
CTTCCGCCATATGGCGGAAGAGGCGCTTTGGCGTCACCACGAGCCGAGCGGCTCACTTCAAGGCGTGCGACCGCCTCACTCCTCCTCCCCGTCCCCCTGCTCCGCCTTCTCGTCCGCTTCCTTCTCGCACTCCAGGGCCGTCTTCCGTGAAGGCCCGCCGTACTGGGAGCTGATGCGGACGTCGCCGGCCTCGTGGACGGTGAGGCGGGTGAACTCCGTGAGGTCGCCGTCGGACTCGCGGTCGGCGGTGAGGCAGCCGTTGTCGGCCCAGAGCCAGGGGGAATAGGCGACGCGGACGGTGATCTCGCCGGCCTTCGGCATGTGGATGACGAGGTTGGCCCCGTCGGCGCTGACTACGGAGGCCGGTTTGTCGACCAGCGGGGTCGCGTTCTTCACCCGGTAGATCTTCCAGTTGGCGTCCTGCCAGACGGGCTCCAGATAGTCCGGCCCGCTGGTCACCAGCGCGTGTTCGAGCTCGGCGGGCCCGTCCGGCTCGCCGTTGACGAGGACGACGAAGCCGACGGCCCACTGCGAGAGCCAGGCCTTGTACGCGGCCGGGGTGAAGGCACCCTCGGGCACCTCGGTCCCGCCGTGGCCCTCGTAGAAGAGCCGGCCGCGCTCGACGTCGGCCTGCCGGTTCCAGCCGCGCGCCATGTTGATGTACGGGGCGAGGATGGCGGCCTCACGGTGGTCGCGGGCCGGTACCACCTCGACGCGGGTCTTCCAGGCGCCGAGCCGCTTCAGCTCGTTCACGACACCGTCGGTCTTCACGGCCCACTCGGGCACCTTGGTGTTGGTGACGATGTCGGCGGTCGTCTTACCGGTCAGCCAGGTCACCGAGAGGATCAGGGCCACCGCGCCGGCGATCTGCCGCCGCCGGGGCGTGAACCAGGACAGGGGAAGACGGGAGTCATCCGCCCGCGCCTCACCCCGGTACAGACAGATCGCCAGGGCCGCCGCCGGGCCCGCCAGCTCCAGGAGGCGTTCGACGTTCGTGCCGATGGGGGTGGGGATCAGATAGCAGAGGACCACGCCGAGCGCGTAGATCGCGGCGCTCAGGCGGAGCACCCGCCAGGCGCTCGGCGCGACCAGCACGACCACCGCGCACAGCACGACCGGCGGCCATATCCGGCTGAGGGCCATGGGCTGCTCGCCCTCGAAGGGGAACAGCACCGTGGTGACGGCGACGACGGTCACCGGCGGCAGGATCAGCGCCGCCGCCCGGCCCCACTCGCGGCACAGCAGATACGCGGCGCCGACCACGAGGAGGAACAGCCCGGAGACGGGGCTCCCCAGCGTCGACAGCGTCGCGCACACCGCCGCGACGGCGAGATGCCGCCCGCCGCGCCCGCTCAACACCGCCACCAGGGCCCCCATGGCGAAGGCCGTGCCCAGCATGAAGGTGGAGCGCCCCGACACCACCTGGCACCACAGTGAGAACGTCGCCGCCAGCGCGATCGGCACCGGCGCGCGTACGCCCGTCCGGGTGACGACCTCACCGGCGAGCCAGGAGGCCGAGAGCCCCGACACCAACGTGACGGGGACGACGCCGCACGCCGCCATCAGATACGGCGAGAGCACGCTGTAGTTCGCCGCGTGCAGACCCCCGTACCAGAACAGGTTGACCGCGGAGTCCGGGTACATCTTCGCGAACTCCGCCCACGCCACCTGGGCCGCCAGGTCGCCGCCGCCGGTCGCGAAGACCGCCCACCACACGAAGTACAGCGGCAGGGCGCACAGGGCGGCCATGAGGGGCACCCGGTGGCGTTCCCGCCACGGCTCGCGCGTCGGCGACGGTTTGTCGGCGCGCGAGACGGGTCGTCGTGGGGTCAGCTCGGCAAAGGCCACTGCGGCTCTTCCGTTCCGTTCGACTCGTGCGGGCGGGTGCGGGTCTTCACAGACGTCTTGCCAGACGTTCTCCGTGTGTTGAGGTAGACGCTAATCACTCGCTGACAGTTGGCCGACAGGACCCGTACGATCCGCTACGGCCGTAGGGAAAGCCCTACGGCCGTACGACGATCATGTGGCTCAGGGAGGCCTACGAGGGTCAGGATGCGACCGGGAACGCCACGTCGCACACCGGGTCCTCGGGGCCGGCGGCGTCCCAGTCGGCGAAGTAGACCTCACGGCACGGGCCGACGATCTTCAGGCCCTGCTCGGCGATCCACCGCTCGACCGCCTCGAAGGCCGCGAGGATCTGCGGATGGGCCACCTGCGCCTTGCTGATCCGGGTGTACACGAGCCGTCCCGCCGGCTCCACGCGCACCTTCGTCTCCCAGGCCCGCCCGTGCTCGGCCGCCCACGCCCGCGCGGCGCTCACGTCCGCCACCGGCACACACGACTCCGCGGGCCCGTCGCTCTCCATGGACACCTCGGAGTGGTACACCACGAACGGCGCCCCGGTGGTTCCGCCGCAGGCCGCCGCGCCCTCCTCCAGCCGCCCCAGCGACGCCCCGATCCACGTCGGCAACTCGTCCGCGAGCGTGTGCCGCGACTGGGTCAGCAGCACCTGCGGGGCCGTGTCGACCGTTTCGACCGTGAACTTCCCGTACGTCTCGTCCATTCCTGACTCCGTTCCCGACAACCGTCCACGGAGGTAGGCGACAAGGGTCCGCTGGGAAGCGAACCGTTCCTCGGCCCCGGCCCAGTAGGCGGCGAGCCGCTCGGCGGCCTGCGCGCCGGCCGGCTCGACGACGTCCACGATCTCGGCGATCCGCGCGAGAGGCATGTCGAGCTGCCGCAGCAGGGCCACCAGCCGGGCACGTTCGACCTGGTCGGCCCGGTAGTACCGGTAGCCGTTCACCTCGTCGACGTACGCCGGCGTGAGCAGCCCCAGCCGGTCGTACAGCCGCAGTGCCTTCGCCGACAGCCGCGCGCGGGCGGCGAAGACACCGATGGTGAGCAGGTCGTCCATGTCCACTGGGTCCACTGGGTCATCCTCCGTCACCGGGCGCCCTCCGCCCGGCGAGAGGGACGGTGCCCCTTGCCCCAGGGGCAAGGTCAACGAAAGACCCCTCCGGGCGTCAGCCGATGGCCTTCTCCACGGCGGCGACCAGCTCCGCCGACTCGGGCTCGGTCTGCGGCGAGAAGCGGGCGACGACCGAGCCGTCGCGGCCGATCAGGAACTTCTCGAAGTTCCAGCGGATGTCACCCGTGTGCCCCTCGGCGTCCGCGTGGTCCACCAGGCGCTCGTACAGCGCGTGCCGGCCGTCCCCGTTGACCTCGACCTTCTCGGTCAGCGGGAAGGTCACGCCGTACGTCGCCGAGCAGAACTCCGCGATCTCGTCGGCCGACCCCGGCTCCTGCCCGAGGAACTGGTTGCACGGCACCCCGAGCACGGTGAAGCCCTGCGCGGCGTAGCGCGCCTGCAGCGCCTCGAGGCCCGTGTACTGGGGGGTGAGACCGCACTTGGAGGCCACGTTCACCACGAGAACGGCCTGCCCGGCGTACTGGGCGAGGTCTGCTGAACCGCCCTTCAGGGCATCGATCTCGACGTCGAGGACAGAGGTGCCGGAGTTGTCAGTAGTCATAAGTGGATGCTATCTCCGGAAAGGGTTTCGCCCCCGCCGCCCCTACCCGTCCCATCCTGGGGGCTGCGCCCCCAGACCCCCTTCGGCCTGAACGGCCTCGTCCTCAAACGCCGGACGGGCTGGATGTACCCGGCTCTCCCTCAAACACCGGACGGGCTGAAGGGGTGGCACGCACCAGCACCTCTCCCTCCGCCGTCCGCGCGTACAGCACCGACCGCCCGGCCCGCCCGCGCCGCACCAGCCCGGCGTCCAGCAGCACCCTCAGATGACGGCCGACTGAACCGAGCCCCTGCCCGGTGACCGCGCACAGTTGCGTCGTACTCATCGGGGAGTCGAGAAGGACGAGGACCCGGGCGCGGGCCTCGCCGAGGAGCGGACCGAGGGCGGCGGGCACGGCCGTCGTGCCGTTCCCGTCGGCGAGGACGCCCGAGCACGGGTACACGACGGCGTACCGCTCCCGCTCCTCCCAGGCCACCCACCCGGTGCGCTGCGGCGTGACCGGCACGAAGAGCAGCCGCGCACCGGAGATCTCCCGCGGTGGGTACTCATGGAGATTGACCTGGAGCCGGTTCTCCCCGAGCTACCGCATCCCCGGTCGCATCGCGTCCAGCACGGCCGCCCACCCGCCCTGCCCCAACCGCGCGGTACGGGCGAGGACATCGGCCTCCAGCACCCGCCGCCGCCGCTCCCAGTACGGCCGTACGGTCTCCTCCCACACGTACGTCAGGAGGCCGGCCGCGCGATGGGGCAGGTCGTCCCGGTGCAGGGCGGCGGGCAGGGGGCCGCGCAGGGAGACGGTGAGGTGGGCGCGGGCGGCGGCGGGGTCGGCGTCCCGGACCCGGGCGATCTCGTCCGCGAAGGTCTCGTTCTCGCGTGGTGTGGGGGTCAGGAAGTCGGCGATCCACTCCTTTCCGAGCCCCGCGCGCACGAGCAGCGCGGTGAGCGGATCCTGGGCCAGCTCGGTCCGGTACGCGGGCAGATGCGCCGCCAGCCACGTCTGCTCTCCGGGGTGGCTCCCCGCCCCCGCGTGCAGCGTCTTCAGACTCGCGAACGTCTCGGCCAGCGGCGAGACGACGAACCGGCTCCCGGCGAGGGTGTCGGCGTTGACCTGCCACCAGCCCACGTGGACACCTCCGGGGTTCGGCGCGAGCCCGCCTCGGCTTTCGCGTGTGCGCGAAACATTACGGCGGACCGGCGGCGGGCCCGAGGGTCATTGCCCATGCGCAGTTATCAATCCCTCTTCCGCACAAGGGAGTTCACCCCTCTCTTCCTTTCCTCCTCCCTCCAGGCCGCCGCCTCCACGATCGGCGGCCTCGCCCTCGCCACCTCCGTCTACGCGGCGACCGGTGCCCCGCTCCTGTCCGCGCTCAGCATGTTCGGCCCGTCCCTCGCCCAGGTGGTCGGCGCGACGACCCTGCTCTCGGCGGCGGACCGGCTGCCGCCGAGGGCCACGCTGACGGGCCTGGCCGTGGTCTTCGCGGCGAGTACGGCGTCGCTGGCGCTGCCCGGCCTGCCCCTGTGGACGGTCTTCGCGGTGATCGCGGCCCAAGGGCTGATCGCGTCGCTCGGCGGGGGAGTCCGCTGGAGCCTGCTGAACGAGATCCTTCCGAAGGACGGTTATCTGCTCGGCCGCTCGGCGTTCAACATGCTGCACGGGCTCACGCAGATCGCCGGTTACGCGACCGGCGGCGCCCTGGTGGCCTTGCTGTCCCCGGCGGTCACGCTGCTGGTGTCGGCGGCCCTCTACGCGACGGCCGCCCTCTGTTCTTTCGTGGGCCTGACCCGCCGCGCCCCGCGCGCCTCCGGCCGCCCGTCCGTCGCCGAGACCTGGCGCACGAACGCCCAGCTGTGGTCGTCGGTCCCGCGCCGCCGCCTCTACCTCGGCCTGTGGATCCCCAACGGCCTCGTCGTCGGCTGCGAGTCCCTGTTCGTCGCGTACGCCCCCGACCGCGCGGGCCTGCTCTTCGCCTGCGCGGCGCTCGGCATGCTGGCGGGTGACGTGACGGTCGGCCGTCTCCTCCCACCCCGGATACGCGACCGCCTGGCCACACCCCTCCTCCTGCTCCTGGCCACCCCGTACCTGGTCTTCGCCCTCCACCCGCCGACGCCCGTCGCGGCGGCCTGCGCGGCCCTCGCCTCCGTCGGCTTCGGCGCGAGCCTGGTCCAGCAACAGCGGCTGCTCGCTCTCACCCCACCCGAACTCACGGGCCACACCCTGGGGTTGCACTCGTCCGGCATGCTCACGTTGCAGGGAGTGAGCGCGGGCCTGGCGGGTGGGGTGGCCCAGCTGACCTCATCGGCTGCGGCGATGACGGTGATGGCGGGGGCGTCGGTGGCGGTGACGGTGGCGTTGTGGGTGGCGGGGCGGGACGAGAGGACAGGGCTCACGTCACCGGCGCGTGCGTCATGACGGCCGACCAGATCGTGAAGTGCACCACCGCCCTGCGCCTGGGTACCGCCGAAGCCGAGCAGGTCCTTCGGACAGCGGTTTGCCACCATCGCACTCGCCGCATAGCAACACGAACAGGTGTCCGCTTCACGGGGGCGAGGCCCTTTCTCCCGGCGGGCTCAGTCACCACTGTGTGGTCAGTGGGTAAGAGCCACGCTGGGCTCAGCCCCAGGTCTGGCCGGCCGGTTCCTTGATGGTGCGGTTGATCCTGTTGAAGAAGTTGGTCAGGGCGATCTCCAGGTTGAGCGCGCCGATCTGCTCCTCAGTGAAATGGGCGTTGACCTCTTCCCAGATCTCGTCGGTGACCCCCTCTGCACCGTCCTGCAACCGGGTGGCGGCCTCGGCCAGCGCGAGTGCCGCGCGTTCCGCATCGGTGTAGAACGGCGCCTCACGCCACGCCGCTACATTGTGCAGCCGCTCGTCGGTGTCACCGGCCTTCTTCCCCCCGGCGACACTGGCGTGGACACACGCCGAGCAGCTGTTGATCTGGCTGGCGCGCAGGTGGACCAGCGCGAGCAGCTTCGGGTCGACGCCCCCGGCGGCGATCGCCTTCTGTAGGTGCCCGACCGCCTTCCACACGTCGGGGTTGTCGGCGTTCTTGTTCTTCAGTCGGTTCTGCATGGCAGGGTGCTCTCCTTGGTCGGGGTTACCTTGCGGGGCTGGTGCCCGTCACCCCTATGACGGAGCAGCTTCCAGGGAGGTAACACCATGTCCGGCGCCCATCCCGCCGATCCGATCGCCGAGGCCTTCGAGGCGCACCGTGACCGGCTTACAGCCGTTGCCTACCGCGTACTCGGCTCGCACGCCGACGCGGACGACGCGGTCCAGGAGGCGTGGCTGCGTCTGTCCCGCCAGGACATCGACGCCATCGACAATCTCGGCGGCTGGCTGACCACCGTGGTCGGCCGCATCAGCCTCGATCTCCTACGTTCGGGCCGCACGCGCCCGACAGTCCCCCTCGACGACCAGCTGTCCGAACTCACCGTGACGCTCGACGATGGTCCGACTCCGGAAGAGCTTGTGGCACTGGGCGACTCTGTGGGCCTGGCGCTGTTGACGGTCCTGGACTCGCTGCGCCCCGACGAGCGCCTGGCGTTCGTGCTGCACGACGTGTTCGCCGTGCCCCACGGGGAGATCGGCACCATCCTCGGCAGGTCCACCGACGCGACCAAGATGCTCACCAGTCGCGCTCGCCGGAAGGTGCAGGCCGTTCGGCAGTCGGCAAGCGACCGACAGCAGCAACGGGAGGTGGTCGGGGCGTTCTTGACCGCGGCCCGCGAGGGCCGGTTCGAGCGGCTGCTGGAAGTTCTCCACCCTGAGGTGCAGTTCACCGTCCACACCCCCGGCGGACGGTTCGTCACGATCGGGGCCACCGAGGTCGCCGGCCGCGCCCGAGTGGCCGGCGGCGCGGCACACGGACATGCGGCGACCGTCAATGGGAGCCTCGGCGTCATCGCCTGGAGCGAGGACGGCACCCCGCTGTCCCTGCTCGCCTTCACCGTCACCGACGGCCGCATCACCGAGATCACTGCCGTGGTCGACCCGGCCGAACTCGCGCTCATGGACCTGCCGGACCCGGTGTGACTGTCTACCGGCGATGGCTGGTCGTCATTGAAGTGGTCCATGCCGGCCCCGCAAAGACGGTCAACGTAGCCACCTGGGGGCTCCAGCTCGGTGGCGGAGGAAGTCGGCGACCTTGCCCGGCATGTCGAGGGAGACCGGCAGCTCCAGGGCTGGGGCTTCCTCGCGGCCGGCGGCGCTGCGCTCGGGCAGGAGGTCGGCGACGGCCGTACGGATGGCGCCGCGGCTGACGCCGTGTTGCGTAGGCGTACGTACACACCACCTGGCCGTAGCTATACGAGAACAGGGCCGTCACGGCCAGGTGCGCTCGATGCGGTCGTGTCGCACGGCGTACGCCGCCGGACCGCCCTTCTCGACGGCCCGGTGGATCGCGTCACGGCCTGCGGCGAGCCGCTCGACCATCTCGGCGCTGCGAAGCTGCTGGTTGTCCAGGTAGAACAGCACCGCCTCACGCTCCAGGACAGGCCGGATCTCCAGGTCCCGGGTCTTGATCCGTCCGTCCTTCGACAGCGGGACCCAGGACCGGTCTAGACCGTACGTGATCCACTCTTCGTCCGGGATGTCCTGCCCGTCGTCCGGGAACGCGTCCCCGATGCGGTGAACCGTCCACCCGCAGGCTCGCAGCCCCTCCGCCACACGACGACCGAGATTCCGGTCGAGGAAGAACTCAGGCGACAAGGTGCACCACTGCCTGGCAGAGCGCGTCCACCTGCTCAGGCGTCATGTCGTAGTCGTACGCGATGTCCTCGACGGACTCCCCGGCCTCCCACAGGTCGGTGATGGCCTGGACCGTGACGCGGTTGGCCGCCACCACGGGGAGACCGTGCCCGAACCTCGGATCGATCACGACGGGGACGGAGTCCGGATACTGCCTCAGGCGGAGGCTGGAGGGGAAGTCGTCGCCCGGCTCCCAGGTGAGGTAGCGGAGATAGTCGGAGACCACTTCCTGGATGGGGACCTGGCCGTCGCGGGCTCTGCGGAGATCCCCCCAACCGTGCTCGATGAAGATGTCCACGCCGTCCGTGGCGATCCGCTTGGACACGAGGCCATAGGGGGTGTCGAAGGCGTCCCGTACGGCGGCGGCCGCCTCCCTGATCTCGCTCATGCGGAGCCCCAGGGAACGCAGAGAACGAAGGACGTGCGCCTCGGCCACCGCGATGAACGGCACCGAAGGCTGCCCCTTCCGCACCGGCTCCACCTGGTGCACCAGTGGCGCTCCGGCGGCCTTGCCCCTCAGCCACGAGGTGAGGGTCGACTGGGGAATCTCAAGGTAGGAGGCCGTTTCCGTGGGCGTCAGAAGCCCGTCCTGGAACCTGTCGACCATGCCCCACCTCCTCCTGATGCCGGGTTTCGCATCGTCGCACATCAAGATTCCCACCTGCCGGTGGACCGCACACCCAGCCACCGGTCAGCCGGCCGCACGAAGGTGGTTTCCGGACCTGCAGTCCCGGCAACGGTTGTGTTCCGCCGAGCGGAATCCCCGGTCGCAACCGTCGCAGTTCCGCATGGGCACGACCGCCGGATGCGCTGAAGGTTCCGCGCCTTCGGCCGGTGCCGGCAGGGGCGTCTCCTTGAGCCGGTAGGCGAGGATGCCGGCCGGGCGGACCAGGGGGTCGTTCGGGAGGCCTGCGGTGAGGTGGTCCGTGATCTGTGTGGGCAGGAGGCCCGCCGCGAGCCACCGGGTGACGGCCGGGGCGAGGCGGGCGGCTTCCCGCACGGACAGGACGAGGCGGGGGTCGACCCGGCGCAGGGCGGCGAGTACGGCGATGGCCCGCGGGTCGGCGTCGGCGTCGGCGAGCGGGGGCGGTGTCTGCGCGTCGGTCTGGACGGGCGCGGCCCCCGCTTCCTCCACGGCCGCGGACGCGGGCGGAACCGCCACGGTGGCGGGCTTCTTGCGGGGCCGACGCGGCTTGGGCGGCTCGGGAAGCCCGTTCGGATCCAGATCCGGATCCGGATCCAGGTCCGGATCGCCGCCGGGGACGTCGTAGAAGTACGTCCGGGTGCGGATCTGCCCGGTGGACAGTCGCTCGCGGCGGCGCTCCAGGTATCCGGCCGTTTCGAGTTCCCTGAGTGCCCGCGAGATCAGGATCTCGCCCTCGGTGAAGTGCGCACACAGCGCGGCGATGCTCACGGGAGTGCCGGTGGGCAGGGAGAGGATGTACACCGCGACGCCGACCGTGACCGCGCTGCCGCGTCGCTGGGCGAGGGCGTTCGAGATCACGGTGAAGTCGGCCGTGAGACGGGTGCGTACGTGGATCACGCCGGAGGAAGGAGCTCCGGCGTCGGCGCGCAGGCGCGCGTTAGACTGCGAGTCAGCCATCGGGAAGGCGGTACTTCCTGGTTGGTCAGGCCCTCGTTCGGGATTGCCGTCCCGGCCGGGGGCCGTATCTGTTTGCGGTTGTCGCGGCGAACGTAACCGCCCGCATCCCGCGCCTGCAAGCCGGTCACCCGGACGGGTGACGCGGGCTTCCCGGCCAGGGAGGGTGGGTGGGCGGGTAGTTCTTTCCCCCGGTTCTTTGGGGAGGTCAGTGGCCCGCCGGACCCTCGTGGCCAAGGGCCCGGTGAGTCCGGAAGGCGGACGGCGGCCGGGGCCCGGCTGCCTCAGAAACGGTGGTGACTGGCCTTCAACTCGCCTATGAAGGCGGCCCAGGCGGCGGTTTCGAAGCACAGCGCCGGACCGTGCGGGACCTTGCTGTCACGGACGGGGACGACGGCCCCGCGGAATCCCTCGGCCACTTCCACGCAGTTGCCGCCCTCCTGATTGCTGTAGCTGCTCTTGCGCCACGCGGCGGCGCTCAGATCGGGACGGGACATTCGCTCCACGGTTGTAGCCCTCCATCGCGGATCGGATCATGTCGAGCGACATGAGCGGGGGCAGGGCATTCGCCCGTAGCCGATCGTAGGTCACCGTGAAGCGCCTGACCTCGGCCGGATCCTCGATGAGTTGGCCATAGTGCGCGCCCTCTGTGTAGGCGACTTCGGAACCATCCGGCAGCGACAACACCGTCAGGGAACCGCCCATCGCATCGTGCTCGCCCTGCTCGAATGGCAGCACTTGGACACTGATGTGGTGCTCCGCTGCCGAATGGAGCAGCAGCTCCAACTGCGCGCGCATCACATCGCGCCCGCCGATCGGA
The DNA here is from genome assembly GCF_042802555.1 of Streptomyces sp. NPDC057474. NCBI lineage: Bacteria > Bacillati > Actinomycetota > Actinomycetes > Kitasatosporales > Streptomycetaceae > Streptomyces > Streptomyces sp. NPDC057474. Next base: position 10,698 of record NZ_JBHVDX010000215.1, read on the forward strand.
CGTCTGAGGACCGCCTCGTCGAGCACCACCCACAGTTCCGGCCGGTCGGGCGAACCAAGCCGTTCCTGCCGCGTCATGCGAACGGTGAGCCGTTCTTCCAACTGCTCGTCACCGCTGAGCGTCAGGCCGACGCTCAGAACGGCTCTCGCGTACTCCTTGGTCTGCAACAGGCCGGGTACCACGTGTGCCGCATATTCCCGGATGGACATGGCCCGCTCCGAGTGCGCGATGAACTTCCGCGACCAGTCGGGAAACGCCTCCCGGTACACGTACGGCCATAACTCGACCAGCAGGTCGTCCGCGCCGAGGGCCGCGTCCAGCGCACGCGCCAGCTCCAGCGTCGGCTTCGCTCCGGACGCCCGCTCGATCTGTGTGATCCGCGTGCTCACCACGTGCGTCTTGTCGCCAAGCTCGGCCTGGGTCAGTCCGGCCGCCGTACGGAGTCTGCGCACCCGCGAACCGAACAGCGCCGCCATCGACCTACTCGGGTCAATTCCGTTGGCCAAAGCGTCACTTCCGTTCCTTACGGGCTGAAAAGTAAGGCTGTGTCACCTGTCGAGCGTAGGGCGATCGGACGACTCTTGAGCACGAAACGTGATGACTCGTGTACGTCACGGGATGCCTCAGCTCGACAGACAAGGACGGACGACCCGTGCTGACAGGAACGACCACCACCTCGGGAGACGAGCCACGGCGGAGTGCCGCACCCCTTGCGGCGGAGACCGTCACCCTCGCCGACACGGACCGCGAACTGCCCTCGTGCGCGGAGCAGTTCGTCTCCTCACCGCGAGGTGCGCAACTCGCCCGACGCCTCGCCGCTCAGCGTATGGAGGAGTGGGGCTATCCGTCGGCGTCGGACGCGTCGTGCACGGTCGCTCTCATCGTCGGCGAACTCGCCGCGAACGCCGTACAGCACGGCCGGGTCCCCGGACGCGACTTCGGCCTCCGGCTCGCCCTCGACGCGGCTGCGGGCCTGGTGCGTATCGAGGTCGCGGACGCCGCCTCCGCGAAGCGGCCGCCCACGGCCCCGCCCCCGTCGTATCCCGAGGACGAGTCCGGTCGGGGGCTGCTTCTGGTGGACGGCCTGGCCGTGCGTTGGGGGTCGTTGCCTCGCCGACCCGTGGGCAAGACGGTATGGGCGGAGGTGCCCATCTAGGCATCAACGCACCGACCGGAAGGAGACAGGCTCTGCGCTCGTCACTCCACCCGGCTCCCGCCCGTCCTGACCGGACAGGGCGGGAGCGGGTTGCCCCTTCTTGATCGGCACGAGGGGCACGGCTTCCCGGACGGGAAGGTTCCGGCGCTCGGAGCGCCCGCGTGCCCATGATGCGACGTGCTGCCGGAACGGACGCCCGGGAAACCGGGAACTTCGCCCCGAAAGCCTGCACTGCCAGACGTTTTACGGCTGATGTGCGCTAGGAGGCGGTACCGTGCGCGCTGTCGCGGGGCGGCCGCATTGTTCCGCGATTCCCGGATGCCATGGCGTGAGGGTGAGTGGGCCCAGCATGCTGACGTCCGGCTCCCCGACGACGCGTCGGCACCGCTGAGGGGGGCCTCTCGGACGTACGCATGTGGCTGGGAAGGTACCGATGTCCAGAAGGCAAGTCTTATCCGTCGTCGTGCTGATGACGGTCCTCGGGTGGAGCGTGGTGCTCGTCGCCGTCGGTGAGACGGCCGCGGCCGCCGCCGCGGTCCCGGCGCTCGTACTGAGCGCGGAACAGGTCGTGACGTCGATGACCACCACCGGTGCGGCACGAGTGCCCGTGGTGAACGACGGACGAGTGCGCGTTGCGGACGACGAGGAGCGCGTCGGGTGACCCCGCCGTCCCTGTCGCGGCGGCCCGGAGGGGGCGCGCCGGCGGGTAAGCCGGGCCGGAAGCTGGGGCCGATAGCGGAGGGCGTGGGCACGGCCCACCGCGCCTGGCTGGAGCCCCTGCGGATCCGGTTCCTGGCGAGCGGCCTGACGATCGGCGAGCTGAGCGACCGGTCGGGCTGGGCAAAGTCGAAGATCTCCGAACTGCTGCGCGGCACGGGCCGTTACCCGCGCTGGGAGATCACCTACGGCCTGCTGGACGTCCTCGACGTACCGACGTGGCCCATGCGGCGCCTGTGGATGGCCGCCGCGCTGGAGGCGCAGAAGAAGCCGGACTGGATAGACGGCTGCATCCAGAGCCGTCAGAGCGGCCAGAACCCGCACCGGAGGGCGACCCTGTCGACCGGGCCCGCCGTACCCCCGCTGGAGCACCAGGCGTTCACCGAACTCAACCGCGTCGCCTATCTCGCCTACGCCCGGCTTTTCGTGAGCGAGGAGGAGGCGCGCGAGGTGGTCGCGGAGACGTTCGACGTGCTGTGGTTCCGCTGGGCCGAGGCGCTGGCCAGTGCTGACGTGGTGCCGTTCGCGTGGTCGGTGCTGCGCAGGAGCGTGATGGCCCGGGCCTGCCACACGGACGGCTGCCCCGAGCTCGCCCGCACCGCGTTCGACACGGTCGCCCTGAGCGTGCTGTCGACCCCCGCGGCGCGGTTCGCGCAGATCGAGGAGTCGATGGCCCTCTTCAAGGCCCTCAGCCGGCTGCCCGCGCACCAGCTGGACGTCATGGTCCTCACATATCTGCGCGGCATGGACCACGCCGCCGTGGCCGACGTCCTGGGCGTCCCGATCGCCTCGGTCCACACGGCCGACCGCTACGCCCGAAAGACCCTGACCGCCGCGCTCCACCCCCAGAACGACCTGGGAGAGACCCCGGAATGATCCCCACCCCGACAACTCCGATGACTCCGATGGACGAACTCCTGGCCCGGGCACTCCTCCTGGACGAGCCGGTCGTCCCGCACGACATCGTCCCCGGCGCCCCCTGCCGGGCCCCCGGCGCCGGACAGCGCGACGGCACGAGCGCCATGGCCGCCCGCGATCTGCGCACCCTGTGCGAGACGGTGCTGGCCCACACCACACCGGACTCCCTACAGGACTTCGTCACCGAGCACCTGCCGGAACCGCCCGGCGCGCGCGTCCTCGGCTGCGTCCTCCAGCTCGCCGACGCGGAGGACAGCGCCCGCTCGTGGTGGCAGTACGCGGCCGGCGCCGGCGACGACCTCGCCTCGTACTGTCTCTACCTCCAGCACCTGGTCCTGGGCGACGCGGAGGCGGCCGCCTGGTGGCGCGAACAGACGAAGATCGGCACCCGGCCGGCCCCCGAGTTCCTGCTGGCCGTCCCGGACCCGGGCGTCCCGACCGCGTACGACGCCAGCTTCCCGACGGTCCTGCGTGCCCTCACCCACCTCGACCGCACCGCCACGCCCCGGACGGAGCTGGTCGACGCGGTCATGCACTACGTCCCCGGAGCCGTCGCCCTCGGCTACGTCGACAACCCGGACTTCGAACTCCCGTTGCCGGGGCCCGACTTCGCGGAACACATGAGCATCCTGCTGGCCGCCGCGTCGGCCGCGGGGGCCTGGATGACACCCCCACCCCTCCACCCCACCTCCCCCCGACTGCCCCGCCGCCCCCGGGAGCCCTCGTAGAGAGGACGAGCGGGCCGCCGGAGGGGAGATCCGGTGGCCCGCCCGTCGGGAGCGGTGCGGTTGGTCAGGCAGGGCGGCTGTCAGCTCACGTCCGACGCGTCCAGGCGGTACAGGCCGCTGTAGTCGCTCACGGCGCTGCCGTTCTCCTTGACCCACTCGGCGATCTCGGAGGCGGCGCTGCTGCTGCCGCCCCGGCCGCTGTCACTGTCGCTGACGACGATGTAGTGGAGCTTGCCGGCCTTCACCAGTTGCTTGAGCTTGGCGAGGGTCATGGCCTCGTCGCTGCCGGACCAGCCGCCCATGGAGATCACGGGCTGGCCGGACTCCAGGATGATCGAGGAGGCCGTCTGGTCGGTGGCCACCGCCACCAGCCAGGTCGCGCCGTCCTGGTTCTTCTTCAGGTACGTGATCATCTCGGACGAGACCTGGGAGCCACCGCCCATGCCGCCACCGCCACCGCCTCCGTCGGCCTGACCGGTGCTGGAGGTCGAACTGGAGCTGCTGGAACCCGAGTTGGCTGTACCGCTGGGCGCGTTGCCGCTCGGCCGCTGGCCGCCGCCCATGCCGCCGCCACCGCCCATGCCGCCCCCGGTGTTGGGCCCGGCCGTCGGGTTGGTGCCGTTGCTGCTCGCGGTTGTCGCCGCCGACACCGAGTACGCGGCGGGCCCGGCCAGCAGCGCGACGACCGCCGCGAGCGAGGCCAGCCCGACGAGCTTCCGGCGCCGCGTGAACCGTCCGACGAGCAGCCCGATCACGGCGACCGCACCGGCGACACCGGCCACGACCTGGGCGACGGTGTAGAGGGTCCCGGAGCCGGAGACCCGCTGCAGCAGCACGACCGCCCAGACCGCGCTCACCGCGACCGCGAGCGGCAGCACCCACCCCCACTTCGCCACGGACCCCTCCTTGAAGGCGCCGTACAGCATGACCCCGCCCGCACCGGCCAGGGCCGCGATACCGGGGGCCATGGCCGTGACGTAGTACGGGTGGAAGGTGCCCTCGGCGAGGGCGAAGGTCAGGTAGTGCAGGACGAACCAGCCGCCCCAGAGCAGCAGCGCGGCCCGCTTGGCGTCCGTACGAGGCGCGCGGCCCCGTAGCACCAGGCCGCCGACCAGGGCGATGAGCGCGAACGGGATCAGCCAGGAGATCTGGCCGCCCATGATCTCGTTGAACATCCGGTAGACGCTCGCCTCGCCGCCGAAGCTCGCCCCGTTGCCCTGCGAGCCCACCGACGAACTGGCGCCGAAGATCCGGCCGAAGCCGTTGTAGCCGATGACGAGGTCCCAGACCGTGTTGTCGGTCGAGCCGCCGATGTACGGCCGGGAGGAGGCGGGGATCAGATCCACGACCACCATCCACCAGGCGCTCGACGCGATCAGCGCGACCGTGCCGACGGCCAGGTTGCGGATCCGACGGCCGAGGCTGCCCGTGGCGGCCCACAGGTAGACCAGGAAGAAGACCGGCAGGACGACGTACGCCTGCATCATCTTCGTGTTGAAGGCGAACCCGATCGCGACGCCGGACCAGACGAGGGGCATCACGCGTCCGGTGCGTACGGCCTTCATGAGCGCCGCCGCGCCGAGCAGCATCAGGAAGACGAGGACCGGGTCGGGGTTGGTGTCCCGGGTGATGGCGACCGTGATCGGCGTGAGGGTGAGCGCGAGCGCGGCGATCGTGCCGGCCACGGCCCCGAAGTCACGCTTGACCATCCGGTACAGCAGGGCCACCGAGCCCACGCCGACCGCGACCATCGGCAGCATCATCTGCCAGGTGCCGTAGCCGAACACCCGGGCGGACAGGCCCATCACCCACAGCGCGAACGGCGGCTTGTCGACGGTGATGAAGCTGCCCGCGTCCAACGCGCCGAAGAAGAACGCCTTCCAGCTCTTCGTGCCGCTGTAGACGGCCGCGTTGTAGAAGGTGTTGCCGGTGATGGAGGACAGGTTCCAGGCGTACAGCGCCGTGGCCAGGACGAGGATCGCCCACAGGGCCGGGCGCGCCCAGCGCGGGTCCTCCGACGCGCCGGTGAACACCCTCCGGGCCCGGGCGGCGAGACCGCCCCCGGCGGGAGGAACGTCGGCCCGGTGCCTCGGGCCGCTGTCCCGCCCGGTGGTGGGCGGCGGGGCGAGGGTCGTCATGAGGCGTACGCCACGATCTCGACCGAGCGCTGCCGGACGCCTCCCCGCGTTCATTTCGTTCATGGCAGCGACTGTCGAGGCCGCTTCTGGGGCGACGCTGAGCGAGTACTGAGGGAAGAATGAGAATCAGCGAACTCACAGCTTCCCCACAGCGGGCGGGCTCAGGACTCACAGGGCCGAGGCGCGGCCCACGGGTTCCGCGGGTTCAGGACCGGTACGGCTGCTGCTGCGGCTGGCCGGAGGACTGGCCGCCGTGAGCGCCGGCGTTCTGCGCCTGGAGCCGCTCGGCCTGCTCGGCGCTCACCTTCTGCTCCGCGCCGCAGAAGGTGCACTGCGTCTGGTACTTCGTCGAGATCGGGAACAGCGGCACGAAGAACAGCGTGAACTTCGTGACCCGCTTCCTGAGCGTGTGCGCGGAGGGGTTCCCGCACTGTCCGCACACCAGCGTCAGTATCGCGAGCTGGTACAGGTATCCCTTGGTGCCGAAGATGATGAACATCTGATCCTTCCCGGGGGTGCCTATCGACGCACTGCACGCACTGCACGCACCGCACGCATCGCACGTACTGCCATCAAGTGTGCCCGTCCCTCACTTCTTCACGTCGCCGGTGAAGATCGCTTCCTCGGAGTCGTAGTCGGGGGAGACCTCGACCTGGAGGAACGTTTCGTCCTTGGGGAGCTCGCAGGCCCACGGAACGGTGAGGGAGCGCCCGGCGAGGATACGCGTGTCGGGGAGCCCGTCGAGGCCGTCGTCGTAGATCGCCTCGCCCTCCTTGCCCTCGTCGCCGTAGGCGCAGTCGACGGTCATCTCGTTGGCGTCGACCGTGGCGTCGGACCCGTTGACGATCTTGATCGTGAACTTCGCGTACGGCGTGTTCTCGGGCGCCGCGTACTCGCCGGACACCCCGCGCTTGAACCCGGAGAGCGTGACCTCGACGTCGCTGTCGTAGATCACCGTGTCGTCGAGGGCGAAGACGCCGTCGTCGTCGGTCGCGGTGTCGCTCGTGTCGTCGGAGGAGTCCTCGGTCCCCGCGGAGCCGCTGTCGGAGCCGTCGTCGCCCGTGGTGTCGGAGCCCTCGCCCACGACCGTCTTCGTGACGGTGACCGTCGGCGCGGGCGAGGCCGTTCCGTCGCTGTCGCTCGTCACCGCGATGCCCGTGCCGATGACACTGGCGACGACGGCGACGGCACAGCCGACGATGATCAGGTTCGTCCGGTTCTCGCCCGGCGGCTTCGGCGGCCGCGGTGGCATCGGCGGCCCGTAGCCCGGCATGGGCGGTGGCGTGATGTCGTGGCTCATGGTCCCCCCGCGATGGTGTTGTTGAGGGATGAATCATCGCTTACGGGGGCGCTTTTATGGAGGGTGTGTGGCTGGATCGTGACTGTGGGGTGCGAGACCCCGTACGACGCGGCGAACCGCCCGGCCCCGACGGGCACCGACCTGGGCCGGGCCGCCCGTCGAGCAGTACATCGATGAGGCTGCGGGTCCGCGCGCGGTGAGTCCGGCCGACTCCGGCGGCGATTCGATGGCCGACCCGGGCACCGGCCCCCTGGTCGAGATCCTCCTGAGGGAGGAGACCCGCGCCCGGCAACTGATCGACGCGCTGACTGCCACTCCCGGCGACTGACACCACCGACTGGGGGATGCGGACACCGCGTGGACTCCAGTGCCCCGCGTGCAGCGCGGCCTCGAACACGACGAAGGGCCGGCTCAGGAGGAAAC
>NZ_JBHVDX010000216.1:0-17987 GCF_042802555.1 Streptomyces sp. NPDC057474
GCCAGGCTGAACGCCAGAACGCCGGAGGGGCTGGATTCACCAGCCCCTCCGGCGTTCGAAAAATGACAGACAGTTCAGTTCAGCGGCGGCGGCGGTGCAGAGCGATCGCGGCCGCCGTGCCGCCGGCCACCGCGCCCACGCCCGCCGCCGCGGGGAGGCCGACCTTGGCGGCCTTGCGGGCGGTGCGGTAGTCGCGCAGACGCCAGTCCATGCCGCGGGCGTGCTTGCGGAGTTTGCTGTCGGGGTTGATGGCGTACGGGTGGCCCACGAGCGAGAGCATCGGGATGTCGTTGTGGGAGTCGCTGTACGCGGCGCAGCGGGAGAGGTCGAGGCCCTCCGCGGCGGCCAGGGCGCGTACGGCCTCGGCCTTCGCGGGGCCGTGCAGCGGCTCGCCGACCAGCTTGCCGGTGTAGACGCCGTCGACGGACTCGGCCACCGTGCCCAGGGCGCCGGTCAGGCCGAGGCGGCGGGCGATCACCTGGGCGATCTCCACGGGCGCGGCCGTGACGAGCCAGACCTTCTGCCCGGCGTCGAGGTGGGCCTGGGCCAGGGCGCGGGTGCCCGGCCAGATGCGCTCGGCCATGTACTCGTCGTAGATCTCCTCGCCGATGATCGTCAGTTCGGCGACGCGGTGGCCCTGGACGATGGAGAGCGCGGAGTTCTGGGCGTCCTGCATGTGCTCGGGGTCCTCGGACCCCGCCAGCCTGAACCATGCCTGCTGCCAGGCGAATCGGGCGAGGTCCCGGGTCTCGAAGAACTTCCGTTTGTACAGGCCCCGGCCGAAGTGGAAGAGCGAGGCGCCCTGCATGACGGTGTTGTCGAGGTCGAAGAACGCGGCGGCCTTGTCGTCGCCGAGGACCGGGAATTCCGGTTCCTGGACGGCGTCGGGCGCGGGGGAGATGTCCTCCAACTCCTGGGAGGACTTGCGCGCTGCCTCCGCAGAGGCCTCGCCTGCCAAAACGCTCCGCGCCGTGGCGGAGCGCCTACGGGGAGTGAGCCATCCGAGAGCGGCCATGTCGTGAGCATAGCCAGTCCGTTGGGTGGTTCCGGAGTCGACAGGTTTGCGGGCTGTGAACTCTCCGCGACCGTGCCGTTAAAGAAGCGATCCGGGCGGCGTGTCCTGGTGCGGAACAGGGAGGAACCGGTGGGGGAAAGGGCAGGTCGCGCGCTTCGCGGTGAGGAGGAGGTGTGGACATCCGGTGCGGAGCGACAATGGCCGACATGAGTGCCATGTTCCGGCGGACGCCGAAGAATTCCGGTGAGCGGCTCGTCACGCTGATCGGAAAGCCCGGGTGCCATCTGTGTGACGACGCGGAGGCGGTGATCGGGAAGGTCTGCGGTGAGCTGGGCGTTCCTTGGGAGAAGAAGGACATCACCGAGGACGCGGAACTCCACCGTCAGTACTGGGAGCAGATTCCCGTGGTGCTGGTCGACGGTGCTCAGCACACCTTCTGGCGGGTGAACGAGGAGCGCCTTCGCAAAGCCCTCGCATAGAGGTGACGATGGATGTGACCTGACCGACCAGTCCAAGTGGTCCCAAAAGTCGCTTAGGATCGATGGGCTGGTTGGTCTCGGGGGCGGGATTCGTGAGGAGAGTGTGCGGTTTTGCCCCCGTCGTGCAAGGTGTTCGGTGAGGAACGAAGGTGCGCGTGTGCCGGTTCCGTACGGGTGCGTCGAGTGTGCGTGACCCCGGTCACGTTGGCCGGGCAAATCGGACACCATCTTTGTGCACGCGTTCACAAAGACATAGCCTGCTGTCGACGGGGCGGTCTGGGGACGCATGACCGCCCGCAGCCCCGCTCTACCCGCAGGAGCACCGTGGCAACTGGCCGAACTCACCGACCGGCGACCCGTAGCCGAGGGATTCCCGAGGCCACCGTCGCCAGGCTTCCGCTTTACCTCCGTGCCCTGACCGCACTGTCCGAGCGCTCGGTACCCACCGTTTCATCCGAGGAACTGGCGGCCGCCGCGGGGGTCAACTCCGCGAAGCTGCGCAAGGACTTCTCGTACCTGGGCTCCTACGGGACGCGGGGTGTGGGGTACGACGTCGAGTATCTCGTCTACCAGATCTCGCGTGAGCTGGGGCTGACCCAGGACTGGCCGGTCGTGATCGTCGGTGTCGGTAATCTCGGCGCCGCCCTGGCCAATTACGGCGGGTTCGCCTCCCGTGGATTCCGGGTGGCCGCGTTGATAGACGCCGATCCGGCGATGGCGGGGAAGCCGGTCGCGGGTCTTCCGGTCCAGCACACGGACGAGCTGGAAAGAATCATCGACGACAACGGCGTGTCCATCGGCGTGATCGCCACCCCCGCCGGTGCCGCCCAACAGGTGTGCGACCGGCTGGTCGCCGCCGGGGTCACGTCGATCCTGAACTTCGCGCCCACCGTCCTCTCCGTGCCGGACGGGGTCGACGTCCGCAAGGTGGACCTCTCCATCGAGCTGCAGATCCTCGCCTTCCACGAGCAGCGCAAGGCCGGCGAGGAGGCCGCGGCCGAGACCGGTGCCGTACCGCTGGCTCCCAAGGAGCCGGGGAAAGGGCCCGACGGGGATGTCCCCGCCGTGATGCCGGCATGAGTCTTCTGGTCGTCGGACTGAGCCACCGCAGCGCTCCGGTGAGCGTGCTGGAGCGGGCCGCGCTGTCTCTGGACGCGCAGGTCAAGTTGGTTCAGGACACGGTCGCCGCCGAGCCGACGGCCGAGGCCGCCGTCCTCGCCACGTGCAACCGCATCGAGCTGTACGCGGACGTGGACAAGTTCCACGCGGGCGTCGCCGAGCTGTCCACGCTGCTCGCCCAGCACAGCGGGGTGGGGCTCGACGAGATCACTCCTTATCTGTATGTGCACTACGAGGACCGGGCCGTCCACCATCTGTTCTCCGTGGCCTGCGGGCTCGACTCCATGGTTGTCGGCGAGGGGCAGATCCTCGGGCAGATCAAGGACGCGCTGGCCCGTGCGCAGGAGCTGCACTCGGCCGGGCGGCTGCTGAACGACCTGTTCCAGCAGAGCCTCAGGGTCGGCAAGCGGGCGCACTCCGAGACCGGGATCGACCGGGCCGGGCAGTCGCTGGTGACCTTCGGCCTGGAGCAGTTCACCGCCGGCGCGGACGTCGAGAGCTGGGCCCGGGGCAAACGGGCCGTAGTGATCGGCGCCGGGTCGATGTCCTCGCTGGCCGCGGCGACCCTCGCGCGCGCGGGCGTGGGCGAGATCGTGATCGCCAACCGGACGTACGACCGGGCCGAGCGGCTGGCCCACCTGCTCGAAGAGCAGTATGGACAACGCCTCACCGAGCAGGGCGAAACGGGCGTGCTGGCCCGCGCGGTACCGATGGAATCGGTGCCGGCCGAGCTGACACGTGCCGATGTCGCCGTCTCCTGTACGGGCGCCACGGGCCTGGTCCTGACCGCCGAGATGGTCGCGGCGGCGGTCGAGGGGCGGGTGCCCGAGGGCGCGTTCCGCACAGGGGCGGAGACTCGTCCGGACGTACGTCCGGTCCTGCCGCCCACCTCGATAGGCAGCGACGACGACTGCCCCCTCGACCTCCCCGCCGTGCAGGGCGGCGGCTTCTCCGTGCACGGGGAGGCCGCGGTGGCCGGGATGGACGCGGCCACGCTGGAGCAGCACGCGGCCTGGGTCGACAACGCGACCGTGGACCGGCGCACGAGCCGCCGTACGCCGGAGCGCGAGGCCCTGCGTACGCCCGCCGCCGACGCCGAGCTGATCGCCGCGCTCGTCGCGGCCGTGGCCGTCACCGGGCGGATCACCGAGCTGCGCCGGCCCGAGCCCGTCGTCGAGGTGCCCCGGCCCGCGCCCGTGCTGGCGCTGCTGGACCTGGCGATGCCCCGCGACATCGACGCGGCCGCGCACCGGCTGGCCGGGGTCCGGCTGGTCGACATCGAGTCGCTCGCCGAGGTCTCCGCCGACGCGCCGATGGCCTCCGACGTCGACATGGTGCGAAGGATCGTTTCCGACGAGGTGGCCGCCTTCGGCGCCGCTCAGCGGGCCGCGCACATCACACCCACCGTCGTGGCGCTGCGCGCCATGGCCGCCGATGTCGTCGCGAGCGAGGTCGCCCGCCTGGAGGGCCGACTGCCTGGCCTCGACGACAAGCACCGCGGCGAGATCACCCAGACCGTGCGGCGCGTCGTCGACAAGCTGCTGCACGCGCCGACCGTACGGGTCAAGCAGCTCGCGGCCGAACCCGGCGGCGCCGGGTACGCGGACGCGCTGCGGACCCTGTTCGACCTGGACCAGGAGACGGTCGCCGCCGTGTCCCGGGCCGAGGACAGTGACCAGCAGGCAGCCGGCGACAAGTACTTCGAAGCGGACGCCGAGAACCGAGGGCGATCATGAGTGAGCCGCACAACAGAGCCCTGAGGCTCGGGACCAGGCGAAGCAGACTCGCCATGGCCCAGTCCGGGCAGGTGGCGGACGCGGTCCGCCGGCTGACCGGGCGGCCCGTCGAACTCGTGGAGATCACGTCGTACGGCGACGTCTCCCGCGAGCAGTTGGCCCAGATCGGCGGCACTGGCGTGTTCGTCGCCGCGCTGCGCGAGGCGCTGCTGCGCGGCGAGGTCGACTTCGCCGTGCACTCCCTGAAGGACCTGCCGACCGCGTACCCGGACGACCTGGTGCTGGCCGCCGTGCCGGTGCGCGCGGACGCGCGGGACGTGCTGGTGGCCCGGGACGGACTGACGTTCGAGCAGCTCCCCGAGGGCGCCCGGGTCGGTACCGGTTCGCCGCGGCGGATGTCCCAGCTGAACGCGTACGCGCGCAGCCACGGGCTCACGATCGAGATGGTGCCGATCCGAGGGAACGTCGATACGCGGATCGGATACGTACGGAAGGGTGAGCTGGACGCCGTCGTCCTGGCCGCCGCCGGACTGAGCCGGATCGGACGGATCGACGAAGCGACCGACTTCCTCTCGGTCGACACTGTTTTGCCCGCCCCCGGCCAGGGGGCACTGGCGATCGAATGCGCCGCAGACAATGCGGACCTGATCGCCGCGCTCGCCGGACTCGACGACCCGTACACTCGGGCCGCCGTGACCGCCGAGCGGTCCCTGCTCGCCGCCCTGGAGGCCGGTTGCAGCGCACCTGTGGGTGCGCTCGCCGACCTCCAGGCCGACGGGCAGATTGTCAAGGAGATGCGCCTGCGCGGCGTCGTCGGCACGACCGACGGCTCGACGCTGGTGCAGCTGTCCACCACCGGTCCCGTGCCCGAGACGTACGACCAAGCAATGGCGCTCGGCCGTGAACTCGCCGCCGAGATGCTCGCTAAGGGCGCGGCCGGTCTGATGGGGGAGCGAGCACATTGAGCCCCACCACCCTTCCCGCCGGTCCGGACCACGGTCACGTCACCTTCCTCGGTGCCGGACCCGGGGATCCGGGACTGCTGACACTACGCGCCGTCGAAGCACTGGCGAACGCGGACGTTCTCATCGCCGAGCACGATGTGCTCGACGTGGTGCGTACGCACGCCCGCGCCGGCGTCGCCCTACTGGACACCGATTCGAGCCCGCCGTCGGCTCTCACTGCGGCGTCCTCTGCCTCTTCCGCGGCTACTTCAGCGGATACGTTCTCGGGCACAGGCACGCCTCAGCTGACGGTTGTTGACGGCACGTCAACAACCGTTGGTGCACCCGCTGTGCGGGATGCGGCACATCTTGTCATGGAGGCCGCGAGGGGCGGCAAGCGGGTCGTGCGTGCGGTGTCCGGGGACCCCGGGCTCGACACGTACGCCACCGAGGAGATGCTGGCGTGCGTCGCCGCGGGCGTGCCGTTCGAGGTGGTGCCCGGTGTGGCCGCCGCCGTGGGCGTGCCCGCGTACGCCGGTGTGCCGCTGCGGGACGCGCAGGGCGCTGACGTGCGGTTCGTCGACGCGCGCACGGCGTCCGACCGGTGCTGGGCGGAGGTCGGGGCGTCGGACGGGACGGTCGTCGTCTCGGCGACGCTGGAGACCGTGGCCGCGGCCGCCGGTGAGCTGGTCGCGGCGGGCCGTAAGCCCGATACGCCGATGACCGTGACGGTCGCGGGTACGACGACCCGGCAGCGGACCTGGAGCGCGACGCTCGGCACCATCGCCCAGACCCTGAAGCACGCCAAGGTACTGCCCTCGCCGGAGGGCGGTCGGCCGGTGATAGCCGTGGTCGGTGAGCGTTCCGCCGCGGCCCAGCGCGACCAGCTGTCGTGGTTCGAGAACAAGCCCCTCTTCGGGTGGCGGGTCCTCGTACCGCGTACGAAGGAGCAGGCTGCCTCGCTCTCCGACCAACTGCGCTCGTACGGGGCCGTACCGCACGAGGTGCCCACGATCGCGGTCGAGCCGCCGCGGACGCCGCAGCAGATGGAGCGGGCCGTGAAGGGGCTCGTGACGGGGCGGTACGAGTGGATCGCCTTCACGAGCGTCAATGCTGTCAAGGCGGTGCGGGAGAAGTTCGAGGAGTACGGGCTCGATGCGCGCGCCTTCGCCGGGATCAAGGTCGCGGCGGTCGGGGAGCAGACGGCCAAGGCGCTCATCGCCTTCGGCGTGAAGCCGGACCTGGTGCCGAGCGGGGAGCAGTCCGCGGCTGGGTTGCTGGAGGACTGGCCGCCGTACGATCCGGTCTTCGACCCGATCGACCGGGTGTTCCTGCCTCGGGCCGACATCGCCACGGAGACGCTGGTCGCCGGGCTCATCGAGCTCGGGTGGGAGGTCGACGACGTCACCGCCTATCGGACCGTGCGGGCTTCGCCGCCGCCGGCCGAGACCCGGGAGGCGATCAAGGGGGGTGGATTCGACGCCGTTCTGTTCACGTCGTCGTCCACCGTGCGGAATCTGGTGGGCATCGCCGGAAAGCCGCACAACGTGACCGTGATCGCCTGTATCGGGCCCGCTACCGCGAAGACCGCGGAGGAGCATGGGCTTCGGGTGGATGTGATGGCTCCCGAGCCGTCCGTACACAAGTTGGCCGAGGCGTTGGCGGACTTCGGGCTGCGGCGGCGGGCGGCTGCGGTGGAAGCGGGGGACCCCGTTACTCGGCCCAGTGAGCGGCGGCCGGGGGCGCGGCGGCGGCGGACGACGACGTGAGCGGCCCCACCACGTAAGGGGCTGCGCCCCTTTCACCCCCTGAGCGCCTCTGGCTCGGGGGGTTTCGTGGTGGGGCGGGTGCGGTCGGGTTGCTGAAAGTGGCCCGCGGCCCTTTCGGAGGTGGATTTCTGGTTGCCCGTGGGGGACATCTGGGGGTGGGGGGAACGGGGGTACAACCCCGTCCTCGGGGGTGCTGTCTGAGTGGGTGACCGAAGCAACGATCGGCTCCTGGGCACCTAAGGACTACTTCTGCATGCGTACGTTACGGACGATCGCCGCCGCCACCGCTACCGCCGTCCTCGCTCTGGGGGGCGGCCTGTTGGCCGTGCCCGCCGCGCAGGCCGCCACCGCGAGCCCGGCCACCCTGGTGCACGACGACGGTGAGCTCTGGTACAAGGCCGCGCCCGGGCAGGACAACCGGCTGACCATCTCCGCGACGGTCGAGGAGAGGAGCGAGTACGAGCTGTACCACGTCCTCACCTTCGACGACCGGGTCGAGATGGCCATCGACGCGCAGGCGGCCGAGTGGGACGAGTGCGTGTATCCCTCGCCCAAGGACCGCACCGTGGTCCAGTGCAAGGTCGAGGTGGTTTTGGGCTCGGACGACTCGCCCATCTACAACGTCACCGTCCGGGACGGCGCCGACACGGTGACCATCCCCGCCGACAGCAAGAGCGCGGAAGCGACGATCTACGGCGGGCCGGGCAAGGACGTCCTCACCGACAACGGCCATTCGGCCGTCCTCTACGGCGAGGACGGGAACGACCGCCTCCACGGGGGTGGCGGGATGTGGGGCATGGGGCCGTTCGGGGGCAGGGGCGACGACACGATCAGCGGTTGCGCCCAAGACTGTGCCGGGGGCGCCGGCAACGACTCCCTCACCGGGGACGGCGAGAGCAACAACCTGTTCGGCGACTCCGGCAACGACGTCATCCTCGGCAAGCAGGGGCGTGACAACCTCCATGGCGGCACGGGCAACGACACGCTGCGTGGTGGCCGGGGCGCCGACAAGCTGTACGGGGAGCAGGGGAACGACACACTCTGGGGGGACCAGGACAACGACGAGCTGTGGGGGAACAGCGGGAACGATGTGCTGTACGGGGGTGCCGGGGCGGACAAGCTGTCCGGGGGGCCCGGGCGGAACAAGGTGCGGCAGTAGGGGATGACTCTCCCTCGGGTGGTTTCGGGGGCGCCCTGAGAGCTCGGGGGCGAGCGCGGGTCCGGTGGGGCTTCTCGCGCAGTTCCCCGCGCCCCTGAAAGACGGGCCTGCGGCATCTTTCAGGGGCGCCTTTCGCGCCGACGGGGCGTCGGCAAAGAGGGTCGCGGGGCGGGCGTAGCGTAGGCGTATGTCGAAGTACGGATCGTTTCCCGGTACGCGGCCCCGCCGGCTTCGTACGACGCCTGTGATGCGGCGGATGGTGGCCGAGACGCGGCTGCATCCCGCGGACTTCATCCTGCCCGCGTTCGTGCGGGAGGGTGTGAGTGAGCCGGTGCCGATCGCGGCGATGCCGGGGGTCGTGCAGCACACGCGGGACAGTCTGAAGAAGGCTGCCGCGGAGGCCGTCGAGGCCGGGGTCTCCGGGATCATGCTGTTCGGGGTGCCGGAGGACGAGAAGAAGGA
Source organism: Streptomyces sp. NPDC057474 (assembly GCF_042802555.1). Lineage (NCBI taxonomy): Bacteria > Bacillati > Actinomycetota > Actinomycetes > Kitasatosporales > Streptomycetaceae > Streptomyces > Streptomyces sp. NPDC057474. The sequence continues at coordinate 8,684 of NZ_JBHVDX010000216.1, forward strand.
CGCGCTCGGGACGCCGGGGACCGATCCGGACGGGATCCTGCAGGTCGCCATCCGTGATGTGCGGGCCGAGGTCGGGGACGAACTGCTCGTGATGTCGGATCTGTGTCTCGACGAGACCACCGATCACGGGCACTGCGGAGTTCTCGACGACCAGGGGCGGGTCGACAACGACGCGACCCTTGAGCGGTACGCCGAGATGGCTCAGGTGCAGGCCGACGCCGGTGCGCATGTGGTCGGGCCCAGCGGGATGATGGACGGGCAGATCGGGGTCGTCCGGGATGCGCTGGACCAGATCGGGCGCGAGGATGTCGCCGTTCTCGCCTACACCGCCAAGTACGCGTCCGCGTTCTACGGGCCCTTCCGGGAGGCTGTCGCCTCGTCGCTGACGGGGGACCGGAAGACCTACCAGCAGGACCCCGCCAATGTGCGGGAGTCGCTGCGGGAGCTCGCCCTCGATCTGGAGGAGGGCGCCGACATGGTGATGGTCAAGCCGGCCGGGCCCTACCTGGACATCCTCGCGCGGGTCGCGGACAGCGTGGACGTGCCGGTCGCCGCGTACCAGATCTCCGGGGAGTACTCGATGGTCGAGGCCGCCGCCGAGAAGGGCTGGATCGACCGGGACCGGGCGATCCTGGAGACGCTGACCGGGATCAAGCGGGCGGGTGCGCAGAACATCCTCACGTACTGGGCCGTCGAGGCGGCTCGCATGCTGCGCTGAGGTTCCCCTCCGGCTCAGTACGTACGGTGCGGTGTGCCTCCGGCTCAGAACCGGCTCAGAACCGGTTCAGTACAGGAGTGCGTCCTCCACGCTCGACTGCCAGTAGGTGACGGCCACGGAGTTGTCGACGTAGACGCCCTTGGCCGGGAGGGCGGGGGACGCGGGGGAGCCGGCGTCGCTGCCGGGCTGGCGGCCCTGGAAGTAGATGACGACCTTCTTCTCCGTCAGGCCCTCCCCGCCGCTGCCGTCGGCGGACGAGAGGAGGACGCCCGCGTAGCCGGACTCGCCGGGTGCCAGGGTCACCACCGCCTGCGGCTGGGACTCCTCGATCACGCGCGGCGCCGACTGCGCCTCGCCGAACCGGACCGTGGGGTTGTAGTAGAGGTCGCAGAACTTCGAGCCGGTGTTCTTGACGGTGATCAGCATGTGGTTGATCGGGCGGGACACCGGCTGCGCGGTGACGGTGGTGTTGGAGCCGTTGCAGGTGACGCGGTTGGCGGGGTCGGAGGGGTCTTTGGTTCCGGCGTTCGGGGAGTTCTTGCCGGCGTCGCTGCCGGTGCCGCCGCTGGTTCCCGTGCCCGTGCCGGTGCCGCCGCTGGTACTCGTGCCGGTGCCCGTCCCCGTCTTCGAGGAGGCCTTGTCGGTCGTGCTGCCGCCGGTGGTCGTGCCCGAGGTGCCGGTGGTCTGTGAGGTCGAGGTGGAGCCGCCCGCCGAACCCTCGTCCCTCGTGCCCATGCCGTTGTCGCACGCCGTCAGGGCGAGGGCGGCGAGGGCGACTCCGGTCGCGGCGAGCAGACGGGCGGGGCGGGCGACTCGGGAGGAGCGGGCGGTGCGGGACGTGCGCATGAGGGATCCCTTTCGGACAAAGCCAGTTGTGCAGGCTGAGAACAAGTGGTCGAAGCCCTGCCGCTCGACCGGTCTGCCGGGAGCGGCGTGCTTGGATGACCAAAGCTTGTGGGGTGATCCGTCCCGGCCGCCACAGCCGATGGACGATCAGGGACGCTGGAATGCCCGCATCGGCTTTGACCTGCTGGAACTCCCTTTCCCTGGAACGCGGAACGGGACGTGCGGGACGTGAGGGGACGGAGGAAGACGTGTCGGGGAGCGGTACCGCGAACGGCTTGGGGGCTGATTTCGCCGAGCTGCTACGGGAGTTGAAGGAGCGTTCCGGGCTGAGTTACGGGGTGCTCGCCAAGCGGCTCCATATGAGTACGTCGACGCTTCACCGGTACTGCAACGGGGACGCCGTACCGACGGACTATGCCCCCGTCGAGCGGCTGGCCCGTCTCTGCAAGGCGACCCCGGAGGAGCTGGTCGAGCTCCACCGGACGTGGGTGTTCGCGGACGCGATGCGGCGGCGCAAGGGGAGCGACTCCGTCGGGGCGGCGGAGGGGGCGGCCCCCGGTGCGGTGACTGAGTGGGGTTCGGCTGCGGGTGCGGTGTCTGCGGAGGGGCCGGCTGCGGGTGCGGTGGTCGAGCGCCGTACGGCGTCGGAGGAGAGCGCGGTTCCGGAGACGGTGATCGGGGGCGAGGCTTCCGGTGCCTCGGGGGAGCGGGCGCCGGCTCGGCGGCGCACTCGGGTCGGGCTTGTCGCCGGGCTGGCCGTGGCCGCCGTGCTCGGTGCGGTGACGCTCGCCGTGAGTCTGCCGTCCGGTGGGGCGGAGGACGGGGCCGGGCGTACGGCCGGGGCCGCGTCCGTCGGGGCCGACGGCAAGGCGGGGACGGACAAGGGCTCCGCGTCGCCGTCCGGTGCCTCGCCCTCCGCTTCCGCGAGCGAGTCGAGCGAGTCGGGTGACAAGGGCAAGAAGGGTGCCGGTAAGGGTGCCGGGGCCTCGTCCACCGCCACCCCGACCAGCCCCGGTGGGGCCGGCGGGGGCGGTGAGGACGTCTCCCTCCCGGCGCCGCTGTCCGTCAAGGTGGAGCCGTACACCTGGGAGAGCCCCTGCTCCCAGCGGTATCTGGTCGACGGGCCGCCGATGGGGGTGGCGCCGCCGCCGCTGGAGCAGGACGCGGCGGCCTGGGTGTCGTCGGAGCGAGCCGTGTCGTCGGGGCAGCAGTTTCTGACGCTCACCGTGCAGGGCACCGGCGAGGAGACCGTGGTCGTACGGAGCCTCAAGGTCCGGATGATCGACAAGCAGTCGCCCCTCGCGTGGAACGACTTCACCATGGGCTACCCCGGCGTCGGCTGCGGGGCCGGCGTCCCGACCCGGTCCTTCACGGTGGCCCTCGACGCCGCGCGCCCCGAGGTGCAGCCCAAGGCGGGCAGCAGGAACTTCCCGTACTCCGTCAGCGAGTCCGACCCGGAGGTCTACTACATCACCGCCGACGCCTCCGCGTACTACGTCAGCTGGTACCTGGAGCTGAAGTGGTCCAGCGGCTCCCGCAGCGGCACGCTGACCGTGAACGACAACGGCCTGCCGTTCCGCACGAGCGGCAACAACGGGCGTCCGGCGTACGAGTATCCGCTCGGCGGGCCGAAGTGGGTCGAGGAGGGGACGACGCTGGGTGAGAGCGACGAGGGGTAGTTAATGCATTGACGAGTCCTCGTCAATCGGCATAACTTCTGCGCCTGTCCTGATTCTCAGGGCAGGCCTGTGCCGTTTTTCGGGGGGAAGCAATGAACTGGTTCGTCGAGGTGCTCAAGAAGTACGTGGTCTTCAGCGGGCGGGCGCGCCGCCAGGAGTACTGGATGTTCACGCTCATCGCCTCGCTCATCTATCTCGGGCTCGTCGTCCTCGGCCTCGCCATGGACACGGAGGTGCCCGAACTCGTCTTCGTCGCCGCCATCTTCCTGCCGTCGCTGGCGGTCAGCGTCCGGCGGCTGCACGACATCGGCCGCAGCGGCTGGTGGGTCCTCATCGGGCTCGTCCCCTGTGTCGGCAGCATCGTCACGATCATCTTCATGGCCACCGAGGGGCAGCGGGGCGAGAACCAGTACGGGCCCGACCCGAAGGGGTATGCGGCGAGCCACTGACGTCGGCGGTCGGGCGGGGCCTGAGCGGGCTCGGGCGGCGCCGGGTGGGCCTTCGCATCCGGGCGGCATCAACTTCCGCTGGGGGTTAGGTTGTTGGCTATTCAATGATGCGACTCTCCAGGGAGAGCTTTATGGCCGGTGACGCGCTCAGCCAGGACCCCGCCGAGCTGCGGAAGAGGATCGACACCACCAAGGCGCACCCGGCGCGGGTCTACGACGTCTTCCTCGGCGGCAAGGACAACTACCCCGTGGACCGGGAGGCCGCCGGCGCCGCGCTGGCGGCCAATCCGCGTGGCTATCTCGACGTCCGGCACAACCGTGACTTCATGCGCCGCGCGGTGACCACGCTCGCCAAGGACGAGGGCATCCGGCAGTTCCTCGACATCGGCACCGGGTTGCCGACCGCCGAGAACGTCCACCAGATCGCCCAGGAGATCGTCCCCGACTCCCGGGTCGTGTACGTCGACAACGACCCGGTGGTGCTCGCCCACGCGCGCGCGTTGCTCACGAGCGGGCCCGAGGGTGCCACGGACTACATCGACGCCGACTTCAAGTCGCCGGCGCGGATCCTCGAAGCGGCCGCGAAGACGCTCGACTTCGACCAGCCGATCGCGTTGTGCCTGGTGGCGATCCTGCACTTCGTGGAGGACGACGAGGCGTACCCCGTCGTGCGGGAGCTGGTGGACGCGCTGCCCGCCGGGAGCCGGCTGCTCCTCAGCCATCTCACCGAGGACCTCAATCCGGCGAACATCCGCGCGGTTCAGGAGACTTACACCAAGCGGGGGTTCACCTTCGTGCTGCGGTCCAAGGACGAGGTCGCGCGCTTCTTCGAGCAGAGCGACCTCGTGGTGGACGAGCCCGGGGTGGTGCCGGCGCATCACTGGCGGTTCGAGGACGGTGCGCCGGTGCCTCCGGCGGTGGAGCCGCATGCGTTGGCGGGGATGGACGACATCGAGAAGGTTCGGTATCGGGACATCAACGATGTGACCGACGCGGACATCAATGTGTATGCGGCGATGGGGCGTAAGCGGTAGGGGTGGATTGCCCGGTGGGGCGGATTGCGTAGTGGGGTGACTGCGGGCCGGTGGGGGCTGGTCGCGCAGTTCCCCGCGCCACCAAGGGGCTTCACCCCCCGGTTCCGAACCACGTCTCCGCCAGTGCGTCCAAGGTCTGGCTGGGCGGGGCCGGGAGGCTTCGCAGGTACCAGTTCAGGTCGCTGTAGACGTGGAGGAGGGTGTAGGCCATCAGTTCTCGGGGGTCGAACGGAGGGTGGCCGTATGCCTCGTAGAAGAGCTTCAGGAGGGTGGGGTCGGCTCGGGTGAGGAAGAGGGCGACGCTGACGAAGTCGTAGGCGGGGTCGCCGACCATGGCGGGCTCGAAGTCGAAGAGGCCGGTGAGGTGCCAGCCGTCGTGGGCGTCGACGGTGAGGTGCTCGCGCATGAACTCGGTGTGCAGGAGGACCGGGCGGCGCGGCGCGGGCAGGGGGACGGAGCGGAGGAAGTCCGGGATCTGTTCCAGCCAGGGGCTCGAGAGACCACCGCTCTGCTGGTGCTCGACCGCCACCGCGCGCTGTGCGGCGATGAACCTGCCCCAGTCCGGCGGCCCGGTGAGGGGCACGACCGGGGCGGCGTCCAGGGCGTGCAGGGCGGCGAGGCCTTCGGCGGCCTCGGCGACGATACGTTCCTGGTCGGGCCGGGGGATCCGGGGCCAGGCCTCGTTGAGGTCCTCGCCGGGCAAACGGGACATCAGCACATAGCGCCAGCCGTTCTTGTACTGGTCGGCCGAGTGCAGCCTGGGTGTGGGGATCGGGAGTTTGCCCCACAGTATCGACAGCAGTCGGGCTTCCCGGATGGCTTGCACGGCTTCGAAACCCGGATAGAGCTTGAGGACGAGGGCGTCGCCGACGGCGTACACCGGCAGCGAGCCCTCGCGGAAACGTACGATCCGCGCGCCTGCGAGACCGAGCTGACCGCAGAGATCCTGGGCAGCCGGTCGCAGCAGCGCCTCGTCACCGACGACTTCGTGCAACTCGTCGTTCGTGTCCACGCTGGGCAGCATGGGCGCAGCCTAGGGGGTGCGGAGCACGGTCCGCATCGCGGAAATGGTGGGTGTAGGGGGCACACACCTGGCTAGGGTGCGGGCAGGGGCGGGGCCTTGCCGTCCGGGAGTGGCGAAGGAGCCGTGGGATGGATGCTGTGCGTGCCGCGCATGACGTGGGGTTTGTCGGGGAGGCGGGGGCCGAGGGCGGTTCGGGGAGCGTGGCCGCGGTGGGCGCCGGGGCGGCCGTGCCCGGCTTCGCCGAGCGGGTCGCGGCGGTCGGGGGTTCCCCCGTACGAGACATCCTCGCCGTCACCTCGCGGCCCGACGTCGTCAACTTCGCGGGTGGATTGCCCGCGCCGGAGCTGTTCGACACGGAGGGGATAGCGGCGGCCTACCGCGATGTGCTCGCCGAGTCGGCGGGGCGCGCCCTGCAGTACGCGACGACCGAGGGCGAGCCGGTGCTCCGGGCGGCGCTCGCCGCGCGGTACGGGGCGCGCGGGCTGCCGACCGGCGCGGACGGGGTGCTCGTCACCACCGGGTCGCAGCAGGCACTGTCGCTGCTCGCCACCGCGCTGCTGGAGCCGGGGGATGTCGTCCTGGTCGAAGACCCGTGCTATCTGGCGGCACTTCAGGCGTTCCGGTTCGCGGGGGCGCGGGTGGTGGCCGTGCCGGGCGACGAGCACGGGGTGGACCCGGCGGCGCTGGAGGAGCTGGTGGTGCGGACCCGGCCCAAGCTCTTCTACACCGTGCCCACCTTCCAGAACCCGACCGGGCGCACGCTCCCCGCCGAGCGGCGGGCGGCCGTCGCCTCCGTCGCCGTCCGGCGCGGGCTGTGGATCGTCGAGGACGACCCGTACGGCGAACTCCGCTTCGAGGGCGACCGCGTGCCGTGGATCGCCTCCTGCCCGGGTGCCGAGGACCGCACGGCGCTGCTGGGCTCCTTCTCCAAGGTGATGGCTCCCGGGATGCGGCTGGGCTGGCTGCGCGCACCCGCGGGTCTCCGTCGTGCCTGCGCGATTGCCAAACAGGCGGCCGATCTGCACACCCCGACCGTCAACCAGCTCGCCGCGGCCCGCTATCTCGCCGACCGTGACCTGGACGCCCATGTCGTCCGGGTCGCCGCCGCGTACCGGGAGCGCCGCGACACCATGCTCGACGGCCTCGCCGAAGCCCTCCCCGAGGGCTCCACCTGGAACCGCCCCGAGGGCGGCATGTTCCTCTGGGCGCGCCTTCCCTCCTCCTACGACACCAGCGCCCTGCTGCCGCGCGTCGTCGAGCAGGACGTGGCGTACGTGCCCGGGGCGCCCTTCTACGCCGGTGAACCGGACCGGTCGACGCTACGGCTCTGCTTCGTGACGCAGACGCCGGAGGAGATCCGGGAGGGGCTGCGGAGGTTGGCGGTGGGGTTGCGGGGGTGACGGCTTGAGCCGGGTCAGGCGGGCTCGCTCGGTTCCGACAGGGGAGTGGGGCGGGCTCGGCCGGTGCAGGGAAGCGGTCAGGAAATCGGGCGCGGCGGCGGGTGAGTGGCCCGGTTCAGGGGAGCGGGCGCGGCGGGTGAGTGGCCCGTTCCAGGGTCGCGGCATGGCCGAAGGAGAGCTTGCCGGGTTCGGTGCGGCGTGGGACCGCTTCGCGGCCTGGCCGGCCGTGCACTCTCCCATCGACCACGCGGCCTGCGACCGCCCGCCACCGCCGAGGAAGTCGCCACGCTCGTGCCCGGCTCGGTTTCACGGCCACTCCGTCCCGGCGGGCGGGAACGCGTTGTTCCGACCGACACCGGTCGGGCTCAGTCCCACCAGAAGGACCAGGTGGGTTCGTCGAGGAGGGTGCGGGCGTAGGCGTGTCGGGTGCCGTCGGCCGTGCCCTGCCAGATGTTGTCGGGGCAGAAGGCGAAGTGTTCGGCGGCGACGGCTTCGGCCTCGGCCTCGGTCGTGGGTGGGACGGCGACCGAGAGGACGAGTTGGCCGAAGGTCAGGGCGACGACGCGTATGCCGAAGCGGTCCTCCCAGGAGCGCAGAACCGCGCAGAGCCTCGCCACGTCGTTCTCGTGGTTCGCCGGGCCGGTCCAGCCGATGGCTGCTGGGATGTCGGCGCTGCGGCGGGCGGGGACCAGGGCGAGGCGGGGCTCCTTCAGCCGGGAGGGGTCCTTGACGAGGGCGTCGGCGGTCTCGGCGGCGAGGGCGTCGGGGTCCGGGGCGGGGGCCAGGACGGGGGCTTCGGCGAGGCCCGGCCAGTCGGGGTCCTCGGTGGTGGCGTACTCGTCCCAGAACTCGGCCAGGACCTCGTCGGCGTCGTGGTCCCCGGGGTAGGACATCTCGCCGGGCATCAACTCCCACTCCTCCGGTCCGCCCTGGCTGCCACCGACGTCCAGCAGCACCGGGAGGAGACCGGCCGTACGGCGTGCGGGCCGGACGGCGGTCCAGGCGCCGGGAGTGGCCGGCTCGTCCGCGCACCACAGCAGGGGCTCGTGCCACGGGCCCGCGTCCTCCCCCGCTGCCTCAAGGGCGTGGGAGGTGCCCCCATCGTCGATCAGCCTCCCCCGCGGAAGCGGGAGTGCAAGCCCGAGCACACGCCCGCTCGGGTCGGCCGCCAGCTGGGGCAGCGGGTTGGGAAGTGTCGCCATGCCGGTGACTGTAGGTGCAGCCACCGACAACCGGCCCTCCGGGCCGCTCCACGCGGCCCTGCCGCGGTGCCCGCAGTCACCCGCGCGACTGCCCCGAAGGGCAGTGCCCCAAGAGACGATTTCCGCCAACTCCCGAAAAAATTAGGTTGGTTGCGCTCGCTCGAAACCGTCTGGGAAGGCGCCCTCACCATGCGTACACTCGCCACCGCCACCCGCGCCGGTGTCCTCGCCGCCACCGCCGGTGCCCTGCTGTTCACCGGTGTCGCGGCCCAGGGCACGGCCGTGGCCGCCCCGCAGGGCAAGCCGGCCAAGCTCACCGTCGCGAAATACCGCGACTGGCTGAAGAACAACGACGAGGCAGCCGCCTCCGTCAAGCTGCTCAAGGCGTTCGACAAGCTGCCCAAGGCCAAGCAGCGGAAGTTCGTCGACCATCTCCAGAACCGGAAGACGCAGGAGGCCTACAACGTCCGGACCGGTGGTTACATCAACCGGGGCGGACACCACGAGGAGGCCTACAACAAGGACGTCCGCTTCGTCGCGGACGTCCAAGGCGTCCGCAAGGCCACCAAAGCCGGGTCGCACATCACGCTGACCTTCACCGCCACCGAGCGGATCTACGGCATCCCCGTCATCACCCAGAAGACCGTCCTGTCCTACGACTACGGCAGCGCGGTCAGGTCGCCGAAGTACAAGCGCTCCGTCACCAACCTCAACGCTGCCGTCGCCATCACGCCGGTGAAGAAGGACATCATCAAGGTCAGCGGCCGCAACATCTCGGCCACCACCACGTGGAAGGCCCAGCCGCTCTACAGGTCCGTCGGCGCCGGCACGATCACCAAGCGGCAGACCACCGCCACGGTCAACGTGAAGTTCAACGCCTGGGTCGGCAACCGCTGATCGACCCCGGCGGACGACCGTCCGACGCGCGGGGGCACCACGGGGGGTGCCCCCG
>NZ_JBHVDX010000217.1:0-17868 GCF_042802555.1 Streptomyces sp. NPDC057474
ACTGTCTGCTTTCTACGGCCTGGGGTTGACCGCCTTCCGGAACGTCTCGTAGACCAGCTTGGGCCGCTCCTCCGCGAAGGTGAGCAGACCCATGACGGAAATGCCGTTGTATGCCTGGTTGTACCCGGCTCGCTGCTTGTAGTCCTTGAGGACCCAGTACGTGAATCCGGCGACGAACTCGCTGCGCGCGACCACCTGGTTCCAGTGAGCGGTGAAGCCCGCCGCCTGCCACTCCTCCGTACCCTGCGTGGTGTCGGGACCGTGGGTGCCGGCCACGGACCAGGTGCCGTTCTCGGTGATCAGGATCGGCTTGTCGGGGTACTTCGCGTGCACCGCGTCCAGCGTGGGGCCGAGGTCGGCGTCCTTGCCGTAGAAGTAGCCGAAGTACTCGTTGAACCCGATCACGTCCGCGAGGTCGAAAGCGGGGTCGTTGCTGGTGTTGGAGGCCCAGGTCACGGGGCGAGCGGTGAGGTCGACCGCCTTCACCGCCGCCTTGAGATCGGCGAGCCAGGCCCGGTAGACCGGAGCGCCGCCGGCGTCGATCTCCGACTCGTTCTGCAGCCCCCAGAGGATCACCGAGGGGTGGTTGTGCTGGTTCCACGCCATCGTCAGGGCCTGGGCTCGGGCGAGCCCGTAGCGTTCGGTCTGCAGTTTCTCCTGGGCGGTGTTGAGCCACATGGTGTCGATGTCGTCCATCACCAGTACGCCGTGTGCGTCCGCCCAGTCGTAGACGTAGGGGTGGCGGTTGTAGACGCAGTTGCGGATGAAGTTGGCGCCCAGTGCCGTGATGTGGCCCAGTTCCCGGTCGTACTCGGCCGGCGTCATGGCCCTGCCGTGCGCGGCCGTCTCCTCGTGCCAGTTGAGCCCCTTCAGGAAGAGAGGCTCGCCGTTCAACCGCAACTGCGCATCGGCCACGGTCAGTTTGCGCACTCCGTAGCGGGTGGACAGCGTGTCCACCCGCGGACCTGACGGCTTCCCGGCGCTCAGGGTGGCGCGGGCGGTGAGCGTATGCGGTGAGGCCGGGCTCCATCGTGGGGCACGGGGCACTGGGACCGAAACGCGTACGACGCCCGCCGATCGGGCCGCGATCCGGGCCGGGACCACGGTGGGCCGGCCACCGCTCTCTCGGCCGGGATCCAGGGTGAGCCAGCCGTCGAAGTCGGACGTGCCGTGGTTCTCGACGACCGCACGTGCCACAAGGCGCCCGCTCGCGGCGGCCACGAGCAGTTTGGCGATGGTGACCTGCGGGACCGCCTCGATCCAGGCCGACCGGGTCAGACCCGCGTAGGGCCAGTAGTCGACGGGCTTGTACGGGATCTCGTGGTCGTCGGTGACCGGCTGCGGAGTCGAGGCCGTGTAGTCGGTGTAGCTCGCCCGGCGGAAGACCCGCACGGCGATCGTCTGGCGGGTGCCCGGCCGGAGCGCCCCCGCCACCGGAAGCGCGAAGGGCGAGTTGGCGCCCTCGTGCTTGCCGAGATGCACGCCGTCGAGCCAGACCTCGGCGCTGTAGCCGACGGCCAGGAAGGCGATGCGGACGTGCCGGGAACGCCAGGACGCGGGTACGTCGACGGTGGTGCGGTACCAGGCGTAGCCGTCGGTGAACGCGGTGCCCCTGCCGAAGGGGGCGGTCTCCGAGCCGAATCCGGGAGTGTCCAGCAGGTCCCAGGCCGACGGCACGTCGATGCGGCCCCACGCCCCGTCGTCGTGGCGCGGGGACTGCCAGGCTTCGCCGAGCCCTTGGTTGCCGGGGTCGAAGCGGAAGCGCCACTTCCTGTCCAGGGACAGGTATTCGCGGGTCGCCTCGCGGGTGCGCCAGCCGTCGAAGGCGGGGAGCACCGTGCCGTACTGGAAGACGACGTTGGTGCCGCCGACGTCCCGCACATGGGTGCCGGAGGGCTCGGTGGCCGGGTGGGTGTCGAGCACCGGGCCGTTCGCCGCGGCCACGGCCGTGCCGTCCGCCGCTCGCGCCGTCTCCGGCCAGGCCGGCAGAGCGACGGCTGCGACGGCGCCAAGTGCCGTGACGACGGTGCGCCGGGACGGATGGATGGATTGGGTCATGGCAAGCGGCTCCTCGATACACGTACGTGTTCGTCCGCCCCACAGCCTGGACAACCCGGTTATCCTCGTCAAGGATTATTCATAAATAATGAATTGAGTTAGCGTGGTGCCGTCGAGCCGCCGACGGCGTCCTACCGCACACGAACGACGGGTGACCTCATGACCGCACAGCCGCAATCCACCGCGCCCGAGACCACGGGCCGACTCGCCATCACCTTGTGGGACTTCAGCTGGTACACGCAGGCAGGACCCGGCGAGCCCTTCGCCGACCTCGACCGCGCCTTCGCCGAGGCGGTGGAGCGCGGCTTCAACACCGTGCGTATCTGTGCCATGCCCTTCCTGCTGTTCTCCGGGCGCGTCCATGCCCCGGAGGACCTCCAAGTCCGTGGACTGGGCGAGCAGTTCGGACAGCGCACCCGTTGGTACAATGTGCGCGGCGGCTATCCGCTGGACGGCCGCCGACGGCTCGTCGAACTGTTCGAGGCTGCCGCCCGGCACGACTGCCAGGTGATCGTGTCCTCATGGGAGTACCAGCAGTCCCCCAGCTTCGCCGACACCGACGTCTGGCACCGCACCCTGGCCGAAGTCCCGGGCCCGGACCGCGCCGAGGCGGTGGCCGAGGCGCTTGCCGGGCTGCTGGACTTCCTCACCGAGCGCGGGCTCGCCGACCGTGTCGCCTACGTCGAAGTGCACAACGAGGTCGACAACTGCTCCCTGGTGCCACGGGACGGCGCCACCCACTACGCGTACCTGCGCGGCCCCCTCGAACGCGCCGTGAAGCTGTTGCAGGCACGCCATCCCGCCGTCCCCGTGACCTACTCGCTGGGTGAGCCCTGGCCGAGCGAGATCGACGACCTGCCCGAGCAGGCACAGATCGCGCACTTCCACTTCTACGTGTACGGCGTCCTCGGCGCCCTGTACGAGGCGGTGGGACTCGGCCACGGCACCGAAGCGGCGCCCGAGACGGCCACCTGGCCCACCCCCGAACTGGCCGCCATGCTGCGCCCCGACGCACCCACCTTCGCCGACTACCAGCCGGACGAACCCTGGCGGCTGGCCGCCACCGGGATCCCGCGCGAACTGTTCTACGCACACGACTGGGTGGACCCCGACCGCTGGGACCTGTGGCTCTACGAGAACTATTCGGCCCACCGGGACGCCATGCGGGAGACCCTGGCCCAGTGGGTCGACTCCGTCGCCCAGTTCGCCCGTCGGCGCGGGGTTCCCGCCGTCCTCGGTGAAGGCGTCGTGGGCTACACCCCGCTCCTGACGCGCTTCGAGGAGGACGTCGTCGGCAAGGACATCGCGGAGTTCGTCGTCGACCGCTGCCTCGCCGCCGGTTTCCACGGCGTCGTCCTGACCTCCAACGCGGCCCCCCACCACCCCATGTGGCACACCGACGGGGACTGGATGCGGCGGGTCAACTCCCGTATCACCGCGGGCTGAACGCGACCCGAAGGCGACCCGCAGCCGAGGGGGCAACGCGCTCGGGCAGGGCGTACACGCCCGTCTCCCCCTCGAGCCCGACACCCCCGTACGTCGGCGGGTCAGCCGAGGCCGTCGGCTCCCACGGGCACGGCGGACTCGTCGAGCCTCCGGCCCCGACCCGCAGTTGTCTCACTCGCCGCTACGGTGCGGCCACAGCCGGGATCCGCGGAGTGGGGCGGTCTCCAGGGAGTCGCCTCCGGCCCTGCTGTGGGAGTCCGTGCGGTGAGGGGTACTGACAGGGACCCCCACCCATCGCTTCCTTTTCCTACGCTGGAATCCATGGACAACCGGGCCGAAGTCAGCGCATTCCTCAAATCCCGCCGAGCCAGGATCACACCGGAGCAGGCGGGCATGCCGGTGTACGGGCAGCGGCGGGTGCCCGGGCTGCGCCGCGGTGAGATTGCGATGCTCGCCGGGATGAGCGTCGAGTACTACACGCGTCTGGAGCGCGGCAACCTCGGCGGGGTCTCCGACAGCGTCCTGGACGCCCTCGCCCAGGCCCTGCGGCTGGACGACACCGAGCGGGATCACTTTCATCGGCCGCTGGTTCGCCGGCCGCCCAAGCGACGTCACCGACACAACTCGACTCCACCCGACTCGGGACAGTCCGAGATCTCCACCGAACCCGGAACGGTTCACTGTTCTCCCGACAGGGCCTGACCGAGTCCAAGAAACTGACCACGGCGCGAGTGCGCCATACGCTCACCCAGCAGGGTGACGCGATGGTCAAACTCTCCGCCGACCTGTTCGCGTCCGAGGAAGCCGTGGAAGGCATGCGCGCGTTCCCCGAACGCCGCCCGCCACGCTGGGCACTCTCTCGCTGAGCCGCTCGCGGCCGTACCCGATGCCCCGCGACTTACGCGACATCGGTACGCGTCGGGCTCAACCTGACCTGTGGGGTCCGCCGGAGCCAGCCGGAAGACCCCACAGGATGCCGGGCGTCAGCTCTTGCCGAGCAGGCGCCAGATCTGTGGCTCCGGTGGCGGTGCCCAGGTCGACGGTGAGGGTGGGGGTGGCGGCAGAGGCCGGCGTTGCCGTCCCGGTGGTGACGCCGGCTATGACGGTCAGCGGAATCAGCGTTCTGGTGATGCCGTGGAGAAGGCGTCTTGTGGTCGAGCGCCGTTGCCCGATTCCTGGCATGTGCTTACGTCCCTTCAGGGGTACGGCTGGTTGTTGCTGCGCCGGCCCCCGTGCCGGACGTATGGGCGGTTGCCGCTCACTGGTCAGGCGACGGTGGTGGCGGTCCCGGCGTCCGTGCGGCGCTGTTGGTGGTCGCGGGCGAGCAACAGGTAGCTGCTGGCGGTCCACGTGTAGGCGCGGTCGCGAAGGCCGGTCCCGGTCAGGGCGTCGAAGTTCTCGGCGAAGCCGTAGGTCTCGCACAGGGCGCGGAAGCGGGCGCTGATCTCGTCCGCCAGGCGCTGGTGGCCGGCGCGGCGCAGGCCGTCCTCGACGAGGACCGTTGCGGGGGCCCAGATCGGGCCGCGCCAGTAGCCGTCGGACAGGTAGTGCGGCGAGGCGGGAAGTTCGGTGGCCAGGCCGTGCGAGGTCAGATGAGCCTCGATCCGGTCGGCCAGCACGCCGCTGACGCTTTCGGGTAGGTGCTCGCCCAGCGCGATGGGCATCAGGTCGAGCAGGCTGGAGCTGCTCCAGGTGTCCTGGCTGTCCACGTCACGGGCGACGAACCGTTCGCCGGTCCAGAGCTGGTCGAGCATCGCGGCCTGGGTCGCGTCGGCGGTACGCGTCCAGGTGTGGGCGTCGTCGGGCCGGTCCAGTTCGGCGGCCAGATCGGCCAGTTCGCGCAGTTGGAGGATGAGGAAGGCGGCCAGATCGGCCGTGACGGCCACACGTTGGGGGTCGAAGGTGGTGGCGTTGTCCCAGCCGCTGTCGTTTCCGTGTTGGTAGTGGGGCAGGGCGGCGCCGGGTGCGCGCCGTGCCGTGAGCCAGAAGTCCGTCCAGCGCGCGAGTCTGTCGTACGCCTCTGCCAGTTCCGTCCGGCCGAGAGGCTCGGGGAGCCGCCTGCGCAGATGGCCCAGGGTCCAGCCGTGGATGGGCGGTTTGACGAAGTTGTAGAGGACCTCTGAGTGGGTGACCGAGTCCGGCAGTGCCCCGCTTTCGTCCTGGTGGTCGAAGGGCAGCGAGAACTGGTCCCAGGCGAAATGGGGGGATCCGGGGGCCAGGGCGAGGGCGTTGAAGCAGTGGTCCCAGCTCCAGACCTTGTCCATCCAGTGCTTGGACATCAGCACCGCGGGCCGGGTGACCAGACCCGCCGGGCGCACGGTCGCCGACCACACCACATAGGCGGCGAGTTCGGCGGCCGGGGTGCCGGCCGAGCGCCACGGGGCTACCGCGTCGACGAAGTCGGCGAACGATTGCCGTGCGGCCTCCATGACCTCGCCGAACGCCGCCGACGAGCGGAAGGGCGGTCGCGCACTGTCGAGTTCCTCGACCGCGATCTCCCACGAACCGTCGGCCTCGGCGATGACCGTGAGACCGCGGTCACCGGCGCCCAGGGCCTGGGAGCCGGACACGTCGGCAACCGAGCCGGACAGCACGGTGATCCGATAGCGGCGTCCGGTCTCGTAGGAGGTGAACACGTGCGCGTCGTCCACCGGGTCGCGGTAGAAGTAGGTCCCGCTGAAGGGCGTCAGGGCCTTCGCCGCCGCGCCGATTCCGAACCCGAGACCGGTGCCGTGCACGCGGACGGTGTCCGGCGACTCGTAGGCGAGGTCGATGCGCCCGTCCGTGCAGGTCCAGCTGAGCAGGCTCGGCGTCGCCTGGACGGTGGTCTCCGCCCGCTCACCCGTCGCCGCGTCGAGGGCGACGAGGCGCAGGACGGCGTGCATGCCGTTCTGGTGCGAGACGAGGTGGAGGTCCTCGGCGCGTGTCTTCTCCGCCAGCACGGTGGAGATGCCGAACCAGGATCCGTGCGTGCTGAAGGGTATGTCGTGAACGCAGAAGGCCGTGCCGGACGGGGCGGCAGTCATGGAGGCGGCACTCATTTCTTGAGCGGGGGTGTCGGCGGTCTGCCGGGCGGGGCGACGGCGCCCTCGCGGGCGGGGTGGTCCCGCGTCAGTCCTTGACGGCGCCGGCGGTCACGCCGGCGGCGACGTAGCGCTGGGCGAGGACGAGGATGACCGCGGCGGGCAGTGAGGCCACGACGGCGGTGGCCATGATGGCGTTCCACTCCTGGTTGTTGTTGCCGATGTACTGGTAGATGCCGAGGGTGATCGGCTGGTGGGTGCCGCCGGCCGCGAGGGTGCTGGCGAAGATGAAGTCGGACCAGGACCACAGGAACGCGAACAGGGACACCGTGACGATCGAGTTGCGGCTCATCGGCAGGACGATCGACCAGAAGGTGCGCAGGGGGCCGGCTCCGTCCGTCTTGGCGGCCTGCAGCAGTTCGCCGGGGATGCCGGACATGAACGCGGTGAAGATGAGCACCGCGAAGGGGACGGCCAGGGTGGAGTCGGCGACGATCAGGCCGGGGACCGACTGGAGCAGGTCGAGCTGGAGGTAGATGGCGTAGAAGCCCATCGCCATGATGATGCCGGGGATCATCTGGGCCGCCAGCAGGACGAAGTTGAGGACTCCGCCGCCGCGCGGGCGCAGTTTGGCCAGCGCGTACCCGGCGGGTGCGGCCAGCGCCACGGTCAGGGCCACGGTGCCCAGGCCGATGACGAGGCTGGTGCCCAGGTAGGGCAACTGCTGGTCGACGACGGCCCGGTAGCCCTCCAGGGTGGCGTGGGCGGGGAACAGGTCCGGCGGGCTCTTGCGCATGTCCTGGTCGCGGGTGAAGGACACGTTCAGCATCCAGTAGACCGGGAAGAGCATGATCCCGGTCAGCAGGAGGCCGATGGCCGTCTTCCACCACGTACGGGGGCGCCGGTTCAGGACTGTCCGTGCACTCGTCATGACAGCGCCTGCTTTCGCTGGACTCGGACGTAGACCAGGCCGAAGACCAGGGCGGCGACCACGAGCAGGTTGCCGACGGCCGCGCCGGGGCCGAAGGCGGGCAGCAGGTTGCCGAAGCCGAGCTGGTAGGACCAGGTGGCGAAGGTGGTGGACGAGTCCGCCGGGCCGCCCTTGGTCATGATCCAGATGATGTCGAAGACCTTGAGCGTGTAGACCAGGCCCAGCAGCAGGGTGATCGCGGACACCGGACGCAACAGCGGGAAGGTGATGCTCCAGAACCGCCGCCAGGGGCCCGCCCCGTCGAGCGCGGCGGCCTCGTACAGCGATCCGGGGACGGACTGCAGGCCGCTGTACAGCACCACCAGGTTGAAGGGGACACCGATCCAGATGTTCGCGATGATCACCGAGGTCAGCGACCAGGACGGTGAGGTCAGCCAGTTCACCGGGCCGATGCCGACGGCGTGCAGGGTGGCGTTGACGATGCCGGAGTCGCTGTTGAGCATCCACGACCAGGTGGACGCCGACACGATCAGCGGCAGCAGCCAGGGCACCAGGAACAAGGCGCGCAGGGTGGCGGAGAGTCGGAAGTGCTGGTTGAAGAAGACCGCGAGGGCGAGGCCGATCGCGTACTGGAAGACCAGGCACACGGCGGTGAACACCACGGTGTGCAGGAGTGCGGGAGCGAAGGCCGGGTCGTCGAAGACGGTCCGGTAGTTCGCCAGGCCTGTGAAGGGGGCGTCGCCCTGGACGAAGGAGCGGACCGTGTAGTTGCGCAGGCTCAGGTCGATGTTGCGGTAGAGCGGATAGGCGTAGAAGAGGGCGAGGTAGAGGGTGACCGGGGCGAGGAACGCCCAGGCGGCCCACTGCTGGGAGGCGGGACGCCGTCGCGCGGCGGCGCGGGCCGGGGGCGGGGCGGCGGTGGCCGCCCCGTTCCGGCCGCGTGCCGGCAGCGCATCCGGCGCTTGTGTCGTGCGGTTCATCAACGAGCCTCTGGCACTGGTTACTTGACGGCGGACTGGGCGGCCGTGAGCGCGTCCTTCGGCGACCGGGACCCGCTCAGCGCGGACTGGACCGCCTTCCACAACTGCTCGGAGATCTTGGGGTACTTGGTGCCCAGGTCGTCACTGGTGCGTCCCTTGGCCGCCTTGACCGCGTCGACCCACGGCTTCAGCTCGGCGTTCGCCGCGACCTGCTTGTCCTGCACCTCGGTGGTGGGGGCGACGTACGACAGGGTCGTATCGGTGGCGAGGAGGTTGTCGGTGCTGGTCAGGCAGGTCACGAGCTTCTGGGAGGTGGCGTAGCGGCCGGTCTCTCCCTGGACCGGGACGGTGACGAACTCACCGCCCGTCGGGGCGGCCGCGTTGCCGCCGTCGGCACCGGGGACGGGAATGA
Organism: Streptomyces sp. NPDC057474; assembly: GCF_042802555.1. Taxonomy (NCBI): domain Bacteria; kingdom Bacillati; phylum Actinomycetota; class Actinomycetes; order Kitasatosporales; family Streptomycetaceae; genus Streptomyces; species Streptomyces sp. NPDC057474. Next base: position 8,851 of record NZ_JBHVDX010000217.1, read on the forward strand.
CCCCGTACTCGAAGCCGGCCTTCTCGGCATTGGCGAGCTGCCAGGTGCCGTTCTCGGCGAACGCGTAGTCGCCGCTCGCGAACTCTTGCCAGCTGGTCGTCTGGGTGTTGTTGATCACCGAGTTGGGGGCGTAGCCCTCATCCAGCCAGTTCTTCCACAGCGACAGCGCGGACACCGACTCGGCCGAGCCGATGTCGGTGAGCTGGGCGCCCGAGCCCCAGAACCACGGCAGGAACTGGAAGCTGCCCTCCTCGGTCCCGATCGCCGAGAATGTGATGCCCTTCTTCCCGGCCTTCTCGACCTTCGCCAGCGCCGCCGTCAGCGAGTCCCAGTCCTTCACCGACTCGATGTCGACGCCGGCCTCCTTGAGCACCTCCTTGTTGTAGTAGAGGGCGAGGGTGTTGGCGCCGACCGGAGTGCCGTACGTCTTCCCGCCCGACTGACCGGCCCCGAGCAGGTTGGCGTCGACGGCCGAGGTGTCGATCTTATTGTCGTCGGTCGTGGTCAGCACGCCGGCCTCGGCCAGGGTGGAGACGACCGGGTTGTCGACGATGAGCACGTCCGCGGAGTTGTCCTGCTGCGCCGCCAGCAGCGCCTTGTTCGTCAGGTCGCTGGTGTCGAACGCGGTCCGCTTGATCTTCACTCCGGCCTTGGTGCCGCAGTCGTCCAGCAGCTTGGCCCACGCCGAGCTCTTGTTGAACTGCGGGTACGGGTCCCAGATCGTGTACGTACCGCCGCCCGCGGCCGTCGTCGAGGTATCGCCCGAGCCGGAGGAGCACGCGGTGGCGCCGGCGGTGACGGTGACGACGGTCAGAACTGCGGCGGTGAGACGCCGTCTGGCAGATCGGTTCATGGCGTGTTCCTCATGGGTTTTGGCACAGGTGTGCCCTGGGATCGGCACGGGCGTGCCCTGGGACAGGTGATCGATAGCTGCTGAGCTCGCCGAACTCGGGCGGTGAGCTGCCGGGCCGGCCGGTATGGGATGCGGAGGTTGAAGGGGGAGGGCGCGGAATGACGGTCAGGGGTGCGTGGGGGCAGCGGGGTCGGCTGGTGTGATGCCGGTTGGTCCGGTGCTCGCTCGCAACGAGATCGGCGGCGCGAGCAGGTGATGCCGGGCCGTTGCGTCGGGGTGGTCGAGCCGCTCCACGAGCAGCTCGACGGCGAGGCGACCCATCTGTTCCGCCGGCACGTCGGCCGCGGTGAGCTGCGGGGTCACCGTCTCCGCCCACCGGCCGGCCACCACTCCGGTGACGGAGAAGTCGCGTGGCACATGGCGGTCGGCCTGGGCCAGCCCCCGGTAGAGGCCGCCGAGCGCGGCCTCGTTCAGCGTGACCAGGGCCGTGGTGGCCGGGTCGTCGTGCAGGATCCGCTCCAGACAGGCCAGGCCCGAGGCGGCGTCGTCACCGCAGCAGTACGTCCGGACCGTCAGCCCACGTTCCGCCGCGGCCTTGGTGAACCCGTCGAGACCCCGGTGCGCCGACTCGTACCCGGCCCGCAGCAACTGCTCGGACCGGTTGACGAAGGCCACCCGACGGTGGCCCAGGTCCGCCAGGTGGTGCACACAGGCCGCCGCCAGGGCCGTGTGGTCCAGGCCCACCCACCAGCTGCCCTCCGGTTGGGCGGTGCGGCCGATGGCGACGGCAGGGAAGTCCACCGCGGTGAGATGGTCGAGCCGGTCGTCCTGCAGCCGGATCTCCATCAGGATCGCGCCGTCGACCCGCCGCTCGCCCAATAGCCGCTGGAACGAGCGGTCGCTGTCCATACCGCTCGGAGAGAGCAGCACGTCGTAGTCGTAGGCCGCGGCGGCCTCGGTGACGCTGCCGATGAAGTCCAGCTGCATGCCGGTGTAGTGGTTCCCGGCCGGCGGGAAGACCAGACCGACGGTGTTGGTCCGGCCGTTGGCCAGGGCCCGCGCACTCGCGTTGGGCTGGTAGCCCAGCTCGTCGATGACCCGCTGGATCTTCTGCCGGGTGTCCTCGGACACGGGGCGCTTCCCGCTCAGGGCGTACGACACGGTGCTCCGCGAGACACCGGCCCGCTGGGCAATCTCACCGATGTTCACGGGACTCCTCACAGAGAGCAGTCGAATCGGTTCGATGATTCCAGGAGAACAAGATCGGCCGGGTACCGACCATCGAACCGGTTCGCGTGAAGTGAAGGTAAGAGCAACCAAGACGGGTGTCAACGCCCCGAGTCGAATTTTCGTAACGGCCTGGAAACTTCGGCATGCGGAGGCGTCACACCTGGCCCGCCTGGGCTTGCGCACGCTCACCAGCAGGCCAGGAGCCATAACCGGCCGACGGCAACGCCCTGCCCCCCGACAGGACGGCCGACCGTACGCGGCCGAAAGGAATCGTGTCGGGGGTATTGCTGGCCGGTTTCCTCGGTGCTAGCTTCCCCGAACCGGTTCGACAAAGCATCGACGGGCCATGACCGCTATCGAGGCGCCACTCACGCATCGCGGGGTGCAGCTGCCCCGGAGCGTCGCCGGGGCCATTACCCCTATACATCCGCCGCCCGAAGCTCCCCCTCCAGGCGGCGGATGCCACTGAGTGACCGTCGCCCTTGTAGTGGCGGCGGTGCCTCGCTGACTCGGCACACCCGCCGCAACGGCACACGGTTCGTCTCCCCGAAGGCCGGCCGAGTGCGTCCGGTAACCCGGAACCTGAGCGCCGGTGAACCGGGGCGACTCCTGTCACGCGACCCAATGTCGAACCGATTCGCCCCCTGGCGGGACGAGACCGGACCACCGCACGGACCGGCCTCGTCCCGAATGAAACGCATCGGATCCAACGTCCGAGATGCCATGGAATCCACGGAGACCACAGTGAGACAACGACAAAGAACGACGGGAGCCGGCGTCGTCACGGCCGCAGCCCTCGCCACCATGCTCGCCGTGCCCTCCGCGGGCACGGCACAGGCGGCCGGTCCGGAACGGCTCGTCATCGATCTCGCCACCGACACCGGTGCCTTCCACGGGGGTGCCTCCGGCTCGTTGTACGGGGTCTACGGCGACGGAGCGCCGAGCCGCAACCTCATCGAGGGCATGAACCTGCGCACGGTGTCCACCAAGGCGCAGGACGGTCCGCAGCACCCGGGTGCGGACGCGCTGGAGATCCTGCCGTCGTTCGTGGACTCGGGCGGCAAGGACGTCTACATCTACATGACCGACATCTACCGTGGGTTCCCGTACCAGTGGCCGGGCGCCAACGGCCTCGAGCGGCTCGCGGACTTCAAGGAGAAGATCAAGAAGCAGGTCGCCCAGGTCAAGACGACGGGCGACTACAAGGACCACGTCGTGTACGTCCCCTTCAACGAACCCGAGGGGAACATGTTCGGCTCGGGCGCGTGGAGCTACAACAACGTCTCCTGGCTGAACAATCCGCAGTACTTCTTCGAGGCCTGGAAGGAGACCCACCACCTCATCAAGAGCCTGGACCCGGACGCGCGGATCGCGGGCCCGAACACCTCCCTCCTCTTCGACCAGGTCAAGGGCTTCCTGCAGTACGCCAAGGCCAACGACGTCGTCCCGGACGTGATGACCTGGCACGAGCTGTCCAGCCCCGCCGCGGTCCGCACGAGCATGGCCAAGTACCGGCAGTGGGAGAAGGACGTCGGTATCGACCCGCTGCCGATCAACGTCAACGAGTACGGGCACAACTACCACCTCTCCGTGCCAGGCCAGGTCGTCCAGTGGGTCTCCGCCATCGAGGAGTCCAAGATCGACGCCGACCTGGCGTACTGGAACATCGACGGCAACCTCAACGACTCGGCCGTCGACGCCAACAAGGGCAACGGCCAGTGGTGGCTGTTCAACGCCTACGGCCAGATGTCCGGACACACAGTCCAGGTGACCGCTCCCCACCCGAACCAGCAGTACACGCTCCAGGGCGTGGCCACGCTGGACGAGAGCAAGAAGCAGTCCCGCGCCATCTTCGGCGGCAAGAGCGGCGACGCCGACGTCGTCTTCGACAACATCGACCCGAAGCTGTTCGGGACGACGGTGCACGCCACCGTGCAGGAGATCCCGTGGACCGGACAGGTCGGCGACTCCGCGCAGCCCCAGCGGCTCGCGGACCAGGAGGTCACCGTCGGCGAGGACGGCACGGTGACCCTCCCGATGACCGGCATGAACGAGATGTCCGCCTACCAGGTCATCCTCTCCCCCGGCGGGAACGGCGGAGTGCCGGCCGAGCCCTCCGTCAGCTGGCGGAAGTCCTACGAGGCGGAGAACGCCACCTACACCGGCAGCGGCTACTCCAAGAACGGGCCCGAGGGCACACCCTCCAACGTCGGCAAGTTCGCGACCAGCGGCAACTACAACGTCGGCGGACTACGCACCGGCTCCGACGGCGTGCTCTCCTTCGACGTCGACGTCCCGCGGACTGGCACCTACGACCTCAGCGTCTTCGCCAACTCCTACAACCTGGACGACCGGGTGAAGGAACAGGGCCCCACCAACGTCTTCCTCCGCGTCGACGGCAAGGACCCGCAGGAGTTGCGCCTGACCCTCGGCTACAAGTGGGTGGTCTGGGGCCACACCGACACCACCGTGAAGCTGACCGCCGGCAAGCACAGGATCACGCTCGCCGCGAAGGATGCGGACCTGGGCGCCACCAAGGGCGACGCCATCATCGACAAGATCGACCTGGCCCTGCGCGACGATCACGTCACCCAGCCGGCGATCTACGAGGCCGAGTACACCACCCTCACCGGAACCCGGCCCGGCTACACCTACCCCGAGGCGTCCGGACCGGGCGCGGTGCCGCTGCCCACGGACGCCTCCGCGACCTTCTGGGTCCACTCCCCCACCGACGGTGAGGCCACGGTCTCCCTCGACCACCTCGGCGGCGGCCGGGCAAGCCTGTCACTCAACGGCGAGGAACTCGACGTTCCCCGGATCGGAAGCGGCAAGCCGCGCACGGAGACGGTCAGGATGTTCCTGTCTGCGGGCATCAACAAGATCACCGTCACCGGCACCTCCCGCGACCTGGTCCTCGACCGGCTGCGGGTGTCGCCCTCGCAGGGCACGCTGGTACCCACCGTCTACCAGGCAGAGGACGGCAGCGCCTCCGGGGCCGCCAAGGCCACCGAGGCGTACACCTTCGCCGCAGGCGGCAAGTCCGTCACCGACATCGGCAACGGGACCGCCAACGCCCTCACCATCAATGTGGTGGCCGCCAGGTCCGGACGGCACGCGGTGACCATCCGCTACTCCAACGCCGAACAGCTCCCCGCCACCCACTACAACCCCGACCCGATCGCCCGCCACGCCGACATCTCGGTCAACAACGGCCCGGCCCACAGGGCCCTGTTCCCGACCACCTTCCACTTCAACAGCTTCCGGGACCTGACCGTCCCCCTCACCCTGAAGAAGGGCACGAACCGGATCACCTTCACGGCCGCGGAACTGCCCGACTTCGACGGCGACACGTACAACGAGCTCGACCAGCGGTCCCCGTACGCACCGGTGATCGACCAGATCGCCGTCACACCGCTGACGGAGAAGTAGCCGCCTGAGCCTCCTTGGAACATCCAGGTACCGGCCGGCCCCCGGCCGGCACCTGGATGTCCACGGGTTCCGTACCCCACAGTGGAGCGGCCTTGCCGCGACAACACATGTCGATCAACGCCGTGCTACGCCAGGTTGCGCTGTACTGCGTCAGTGCGAGCGCGCTTCGGGCACGCGGTGTGGAGGACGAAACCTCCGCCGGGGGCTCTCCCGACTTCGTGTCGATCGAAGGGCGGAGCGGCGTACAGGCGGAGCGGCCCGTCGACGTCGAACCTCCCCTGGGGGTACATCGCGGTGGCATGGAGCCGCCAGGCCCTAAGGCTCGGCCCCGACGACGCTCACCTCGGCGATCAGCCGGATCCCCCCGGCGGCACGTGCAACCCGTCCACCTGCAGGCCAGGGCCCGCTCGTGCCGTAGTCGGCCGTGCCCGAGCCCGCTAACGTGGCACAGACGAGGGGGGAAGCGATGCGTCTGCCTATCGGGGAGCGAATCTTCCTGGTGCTGGTGGTGTTTGCACCGGAGAGCGGGTTCCTGGCCGCCTGGTTCACGGCCATAGTCATGGAAGGCCCTATGGATCGGCGACCCACGGCGTCACTACTGTGGACAGTCGGGCTTTCGGTCTTCGTGTTCGTCGCCTGTCTGGTCTGGTACCTGACCGGCCGTTCGAACCAGAACGCCTCGGGGCCCAGGTCACTCGGTGAGGCGGAGAGCGCCTGGGCCGCCGAGGAGGGTGGCGGTGGCTGCGGCAGCGGCAGCGGCGGTGGCGACTGATGCCCCCGTTACGTTGATCCGCGCCCCACCAAGATGGAACCGCAGAAGACAGCGCCCGGCGGCCAGTCACCCGCCCGCCACCGAGCAATCAGCCATTTCCGTAGGTCAACGGGCCCTTCCTCGTGGTTTCAAAGGCGTCGGCGGCAGCTCGGGGGCCGGCAGCGGGTCCCCGTCGTACCCCTTCACCTCCCCGAATCTTGATCCTTCCATCCAATCCAGACGGGCCTGCACGATCTCCTCCTGCGACCGTCCGATCCAGTTCCAGAACATGATCAACTCCTCCTCGAAGGGTTCGCCGCCGAGGAGCATGAGGGAGGCGTCCGAGTCGGCGCGGAGGGGGAGTTCGGTGCGGCCGCAGCCGAGGTAGAGCATGGAGCCGGGGAGGACGGGGACGCCGTCGACGTGGGCCTCGCCGGACATGGCCAGGACGGCGTACTCGAAGTCGGGTTCGAGGGGGAGGCGCAGGTCGGCGCCGGGGGCCAGGGTGAGGTCGGCGCCGACGATCGGCGTGAAGGTCGTGCCGGGCGATGTCGCGCCGTCCAGGGAGCCGAGGATGAGGGTGGCGCTCAGACCGGCCGCCGTGACGACGGGCAGTTCGGCGTGGTGCTCGAAGCGCGGGTCGGTGTGCCGGTGGCTGTCCGGCAGGGCCACCCAGAGCTGGGCGCCGTGCAGGAACCGGGCGTGCGACTTCGGGCTCTCCTCCGAGTGGCTGATGGCCCGGCCCGAGGTCATCAGGCCCAGTTCGCGTGGGCGGATCGTCTGGAGGCTGCCCGTGGAGTCGCGGTGCAGCACCTCGCCCTGGTGCAGCCAACTGACCGTCTGCAGGCCCATGTGCGGGTGCGGCGGCACCTGCATGCCGGGCTCGTCGGCGATGTCGTCAGGACCGTAGTGATCGACGAAGGCCCAGGCGCCCACCATGCGGCGGCCCAGGTTGGGCAGCAGACGCCGTACCTCGGTGGACTCACCGAGCTTCACCCGGCGCGGGCTGAGGAGTTCACGAACCGGCTCGGCCACCACGAAGCCCCGGCCGCCGCACACCGCGGGCACCGCCTCGCGATCAAGATTGCTCATGCTCCACAACCTAGACCCGTCCGGCTCCCGCCGTCAGCCATCCCCCCCGCCCACCTCGGGGCACGGCTCAGAAACGGCGCGGAGCCAGTCGCCGGGGACGGATGACGACAGCCGTACGACACATACGGCCTCGTAACATGCGCCTCGTAGAACCCACCCGAACCGCGCTACTCGGCCTACTGCCCCACTGCCCCAGCGCCCTACTGCCCCACTGGCCCAGTCGTCCGGTCCGCGCGATCAAGCCCGCCCGGACAAAATAGTAGCCATAGCTATAGTAGCTATGTACGGTATCCCCATGAGTTCGGCTTCCGAGGGCGCGACGCCCGGTTTTCTCGTCTGGCGGCTGTCGATGAAGTGGCGGGTCGCCGTCGACCGCGCGGTCGCCCCCTTGGGGCTGACGCACGCGCAGTACGCGCTGGTGGCGTCGCTCTACGGCATGCACCGGGCCGGACAGCGACCGAGTCAGCGGCAACTCGCGGACCACACCGGCCTGGAGGCCCTGTACGTCTCCAAGCTGGCCCGCGCCCTGGAGACCGCCGGGCTCCTCGAACGCACCCGCGACCCCCGCGATCCCCGCGCCGTGCAGTTGGCGCTCACCGAGCGGGGGCGCGATGTGGCCCGGCGCGCGATCGAGGTCGTCCAGGGGCTGCTCCAACAGCTGTTGGAGCCGCTCGGCGGCCTCGACGGTGCCCGCACCCACCAGTTCACCCGCGAACTGACCACCCTGCTCGACGTACCGCTCACCCCTTCGACCGAGCATGCACACGAGAAGGAGCAGTCATGAGCACCACCGCACCCCCCGTCAACAGCCGGGTCGTCGCCCTCGCCCACTACGCGAGCCGCGCGGTCCTGGAGAGTGTGCTGACCGGCTACGGCCTGACGTTCCAGCAGTCGGTGACCCTCCGGGTCGTCGCGGTCGCCGACGAACCCGTCGACCGTGACCGGATCGTGGGCCAGGTCGTCGGGTACCTCAAGGTCGAGGAGGCCGACATACAGGCCGTCGTCGAGGAGTTGATCTCCGCGAAGTTGGTGGAGACGGACCCGGCACAGCCGTCCCGGCTCAGGGTCACGGACGCGGGACAGGAGTCGTTCACCAGGTCCGCCGCCGAGACCGCGCCCATCTCCGCCCGGATCTACGCCGGCATCCCCGCCGAGGATCTGGCGGCCACCGGTCGCGTACTGGCCCTCGTCACCGAGCGCGCCAACGCGGAACTCGCCGCCATGAAGTAGTGGAATATTCAATATCCAGCGGGGGTTGTGGGCCTCGAAGGAGGCACCAGTGGACACGACGTACTACGACCACGGAACAGCCGCCGAGCGCTGGGAGCGCGCCCGGATGTTCTTCGACGCCAAGGACTACGCCGCCGCCGCGCGCGTCCTCGGCCCACTGGTCGAGGAGGTCCCGGAGCAGACCGGCCCCCGGCTGCTGCTGGCCCGCGCTTACTACCACTCGGCCCAACTGCGCCGCGCCGAGGCCGAGTTGCGCGTGCTCGTCGAGCGGGACCCGGTGGAGCACTACGCCCGGCTGATGCTGGGCCGCACGCTCGAGCGGCAGGCCCGGCACGACGAGGCGGAGTCCCACCTGCGGATCGCCTCGGCGCTCGCGGGCGACTTCGAGCGGCTGTAGAGGACGAACATGCAGCGCGAGGGGGCGCGTCCGACT
>NZ_JBHVDX010000218.1:0-17775 GCF_042802555.1 Streptomyces sp. NPDC057474
GCCCCACTCCATGTGCCCGCCTCTCACCGGCCCCGGTGGCGCTGTTCCTCGGGTTCGGCACCGGCCTGCGCCGGTGTGCCCGCTGTCCCGGTCCCGACGCCGGGCGCGACCGGCGGCGCCGGCGGATATCCGGCCGGACCCGTCCCGCCCGGGGGCGTCCCCGGCGCCGTACCGCCGACGACCCGGTCACGGCCCGCCGCGAGCTCTCCCCCGCGCTCGGCCTTCGGCCGGGACGCCGAAGGCCGCGCCGCGCCCCTCAGCACATACGCCGCCACACCGAGCACGACGGCCGTGATCAGGGCGGCCGCCCAGTCGGGCAGACCCAGCGAGAGCGCCAGACCGAGGGCCAGCGCCAGGGCGGCACCCGCGTACAGGGCGAGCGTTCCGGACGCGGCGTACAGCGCGGCCTTGCGCCGCTGCTTGCGGGTCTGCTGCCGCAGCTCCTCGCGGATGGTCTCGCGGGCCACCTGCGCCAACTCGTCGACCAGATGCCTGTCCAGATGTTCCAGATGATCCAAGCGGTCCATCGCACCCGAGTACCCGGGCCCGGGCCCGGGTAACGCGGCGCGTGACGGCGCCGGGGACGCGAACCGTCCCGAACCGATCTCCATCCCCGCTCGGCCCCAACCAGGCTCGTACACATGGAGATTCTCGGCACCACGCTCCGCATCTGCGTCGACGACCTGGAAGCCGCGGTCCCGTTCTACGAGAGACTCTCGGGCGGACCGGCCCTGCGCTTCGAACGCGGTGGCGTTCGAGTCGCCGCCGTCGGCTGCTTCCTGCTGATGAGCGGTCCGGAGTCCGAGCTGGAGGTCCTGCGGAAGGTCACCGCCACCATCGCGGTCGAGGACGTCGACGAGGCCAACCAGATCCTCACCGCCTCCGGCGCCCGCGTCCTGGCCGGCCCGATCCCCACCCCCGTCGGCCGAAACCTCATCGCGGTCCACCCCGACGGCTCGGTCTACGAGTACGCGGACCGCCGGTCGGCCGGGTGAGCGTCAATGACCGAACGCGTTCACGACGATGTCTGTGAGCAGCGCGCCCGCCGTGCCGTCGGGGTCCAGATCGGGGTCGTAGATGGTGATGTTGAGGCCGACGCAGTGCGGTGAGCGGACCAACGGACGGAGCAGCGCGGTCAGTTCGTCGGGAAGGAGCCCGTCGGGGTCGGGGCTGTCGACGGCGGGCATGACGGACGGATCGAGGACGTCGGCGTCCAAGTGCACCCAGAAACCGTCCAGTTCGGGCGTCTCGAAGCTCTGCGCGCTGACCCGGGCGAGATCGTCCGCACCCCAGGTCCGCAGGTCGCCGACCGTCACGACCGGGATCTTCAGCGCGGCCAGCTCGCTGCGGTCGTCCTCGAACTCGTCCCGGATGCCGAAGAGCCGAACGTCCTCGTCACGCAGATAGGGCCCCAGCCCCTCCAGATCGGCCAGGTCCGTCTGCCCTCGCCCGGTGGCGAGCGCCAGCTCCTCGCCGCCGGCCGCCCCGACCCGGTCGGAGTTCCCCGGGTGCCGGAAGTCGGCGGATGCTCCCCCACTGCCTTAAGGGCGTGGGAGGTACCCCCACTCCGCGACCAGCCCGTACCGCCCGATCCGCCGCAGCGCGAGCGTCGCGCCGAGTTGGATCGAACAGTCGCCGCCGAGGACGACGGGCAGCTCACCGGCCCGGACATGCCGCTCGATCCGGTCGGCGAGCCTGCGCGTGTACGAGGCGATCGCGGCGGCGTTGAAGACGCCGTCCCCCTCCTGCCGGTCCCCCCGGTCGTAGCGCGGCGGCACCACCACCCCGCCCTCCAGCGCACCGAGCCGCCGCACGATGCCCTGCTCCCGCAGGGCGCCGGCGAGCTTGTAGCAGCCGGGCACGGTGCCCGGGGTGGGCGGCCGCAGGCCGAGGTTCGAGGGGGCGTCCACGACGACGATGTTCCGCATGGATCTCATCCTGCGGGACGGGCGGGACGCCCGGACGGGAACGGATCATTCCTATGGACGGCTCATGCCCGGGCCCGGCGTTTCATCTCCGCGGTGAGCGCCCACCGCTGGTGGTCCCGCCATGCCCCGTCGATGAACAGGAAGTCGGGCGAGAACCCCTCCAACCGAAACCCGCACCGCTGGGCGAGCGCGATGGAGGCGGCGTTCCCGGGCTGCACGTTGATCTCCAACCGGTGCAACCCCATGGCATCGAACGCGTACGCGACGACCAACCCGAGTCCCTCCCCCATCAGCCCCCGCCCGGCGGCATGCGCGAAGGCCCCGTAGCCGAGGGCTCCGCATTGGAAGCCGCCCTCCACGATGTTGTTGATGTTGATGAAGCCGGCGATCCCCCCACCGTCCTGCTCGCACACCAGGAACCCGGCCTTCGTCGGATCCTCGGTGAGCCGCCCCGCGTAGGCGGCGTACGCGGCGGGCGTGGCCGGCGGAAACAGCCACGGGTGGTGCAGGTCCTTGCTCTCCCGCACCCGCGCGGTGAACTCGGACCCGTCGTCGGGCGTGAAGTGCCGTATCCCGACGCGGGGGCCTTCGATGAGGTAACGAACGTTCTCGGACACCCCGCCACGGTACGGCGGCGCAGGCGTCACCTGCGCCGTCTCATGAAGTACGCCCCGCACACCGCCCCGACCAGGCCCGTCCCCAGTAGCGCCATCCACAGGGGCATGGTGACCTCGGAGACCAGCAGCTGGATCTCGGTGTTCTGCGTGTTCTGGAAAACGAAGACGAGCGCGAGCACCGCGAGCACACCCACGATGACCCTGCCGGGCGTCAGCAGATCACCCCATCGCTTCCGCCTGTGCGTCCCGACCCGTTCCGATGTCTTCGGGCTCATACCTCCAGGATGACGCGAGCCGCCGGGACGCGCCCGGTGGGACGCTTTCCGGACTGCCCCGACGGAAAGCCGTCAGGTCAGCGCCGGCTCGTCCAGCGTCAGCGTGCCCGCCTCCGTGTCCAGCTCCGCCATCACCCCGAACGGGATCGTCAGCGCCCCTTCGCCGTGCCCGAATCCGAACTCCTCCACCACCGGCACCCCGACCCCACCGATCCGGTCCACGAGCAGCGCCCGCACCTTCTCGTACGGGTCGCATTCCGCCCAGGAGCCGAGGACGATGCCGGCGACGCCGTCGAGCCAGCCCGCGCGCGCGAGCTGGGTGAGGTAACGGTCGAGGCGGTAGGTCTCCTCGCCGACGTCCTCCAGGCAGAGGAGGGCGCCCCGGGCGGAGGGGCGGGCGTGGGGGTTGCCGAGTTCGGCGGCGAGGAGGCAGAGGCAGCCGCCGAGGAGGACGCCCCGGGCGCGGCCGGGTATGAGGGCGGTGCTTCCTTCGGCGGCCTGGATCGTGCGTACCGTCTCGGGGGAGAACAGGGTGGCGCGCAGGTGGTCCTGGGCCCGGGTGTTCTTGATGAAGTCGACGCCCGCCGCCATGGGGCCGTGCAGGGTGACCAGTCCGGCGCGGGTGGCGAACGCCTCGTGGAGGGCGGTGATGTCGCTGAACCCGACGAGCGTCTTGGGGCCCGCCGCCCGTATCGCGTCCCAGTCGAGCAGGTCGACCATGCGCTGGACACCGTAGCCGCCGCGGGCGCACAGCACGGCGGACACGGACGGGTCGCACCAGGCGGCCTGGAAGTCGGCGGCACGGTCGGCGTCCGTGCCCGCGAGGTAGGGGAACTCGGGGTGCCGGTCGAGCGTGTGCGGTGCGACGACGGGGTCGAGGTCCCAGCCGCGCAGAACGTCCAGCCCGGCACTGAGCCGCTCCTCGGGCACCGGGCCGCTGGGCGCGACGACGGCCACACGGGCGCCGGGGGCGAGGCGGGCGGGCCTGGTCAACGGCGAGACGGGGCGTGCCGCAGCGGTAGGGCGGGACGGGTCGGTGCTGTGGAGTGGGCTGGACGGGTCGGTTGGGGCGGGTGGTGTCACTTGGCGAGCTCCAGAGTAGGGATTCCCGGAGGATTCAACCCGAAGACCTGCGCGTACAGCGAGAGCTCCGCCTCCAGGACCCTCACCATCGTCTCCGCCCGCCGGAAGCCGTGCCCCTCCCCCTCGAAGGCGATGTACGCGTGCGGCGCCCGCCGCTCCTCCATGCGGGCCAGGAACCGATCGCACTGCGCGGGCGGGCAGATCACGTCGTCGAGGCCCTGGAGCAGCAGGAAGGGCGCGGTGATCCGGTCGGCGTGCTCGGCGGGCGACCGCTCCACGTACCGCATCGGCTCCTCGGCCAGCGACCCCACCAGACTCTCCAGGTACTGGGATTCGAAGTCGTGCGTTTCCCCCGCACCCCAGTTCGCGAGGTCGAGGATGGGATACAGGATGGTTCCGCAGGCGTAGACGTCGGTCGTGGTGAGGGACACGGCGGCGGTCCAGCCTCCCGCGCTGCCGCCCCTGATGGCGAGCCTGGTCCGGTCGGCGGTGCCCTCGTCGGCGAGGGCGAGCGCCACCGCCGCGCAGTCCTCGGCGTCGACGACACCCCACTGCTCTCGCAGCCGGTTGCGGTACTCCCGCCCGTACCCGGTGGACCCCCCGTAGTTGACCTCGGCGACCCCGATGCCGCGCGACGTGAAGTAGGCGATCGCCAGGTCGAGGACCAGGGGCGCCCGGCTGGTGGGCCCGCCGTGCGCCCAGACGACGTACGGCGGCAGCTCGGTGCCGGGGGCGACGCGGCCTGGGTGGTGCGGCGGGTAGATGTGCGCGTGGATCTCGCGTCCGGCGGGGCCGAGGAAGGAGCGGATCTGGGGTTCGGGGTAGTAGGAGGGGTCCACCGGGTCGTCGTGCGCGGCCCCGATCACGCGGGCGTCGCCGGTGCGGGCGTCCACCTCGACCACCTCGTAGGCGCTGCGAGGGCTGGCCCCGATGCCGATGACCCGGCCGCCCTGCACGGCGAGCGACGGGGCGAACTCGGTCCACGGTCCAGCCGCGTCGACGACCTGGCCGGTCTCGAGGTCGAGGATGCCGAGCGCGGTGGCGCCCCGCCCGTGCACCACTGCGGCGAGCCCGCCGTCCAGCAGCGCGAACCAGCGCCAGCCGACCTTCCACAACGGCCCGCCGAACTCCTCCTCCCGGGCACAGAGAGCCGTGCGGTCACCGCCGTCGCCGTCGAGGCGGTAGAGGTTCCAGTAGCCGGTGGTGTCGCTGGAGTAGACCAGAGTCCCGTCGGCGGCCCACTCGACCTGGGCGACGGACTCGTCCGGGCCGCCCGCGACGGTCCGGGGCTCGCCCAGCAGGCCGTCCTCGGTCACCTCGGCGACGAGCAGCGATGTGCCGTCCCACGGCATGCGCGGATGGTCCCAGGCCAGCCACGCGGCGCGGCGGCCGTCGGGCGAGAGGCGGGGGCCGGTGACGAACCGCCGGCTGTCGTCGGTGAGTTCCCGTACGGCGCCCCGGTCCTCGGCCGCCGAGCCGTCCAGCGGCACCGCGGCGACGACCCGCCGTACGTCGGTGGGCCCGTCCCCGGTGAACTCCTCCAGGACGCACCACACCTCACCCCGCTCCGGGTTGGGCCGTGGGTCGACCCAGCGCAGTCCGCCGCCCACCGACGACACCGGGGTGAGCGGGCGGGGTTCGCCGCCCGGCTCGTACCCGTAGAGACGCTGGTCGGCGAAGTTCACGAAGACCACGAGAGGGCCGGTGTCCCGCATGAGGCCGGCCCAGGGCTGACCGCCGTACTCCATGACCCGGCTGCGCACGTTCCACGGCGCCGGCAGCACCGACTCCTCCGTGCCGTCGGCCGTGCGCCGCACCAGGGTGCGCCGGCCGCCCTCGGTGGGCCGTGGCTCGGTCCACCACGCCTCGTCGCCGACGAAGCCCACGAACTCGGGATGCCCGTCGTGCGCGGCGGCGAGCGCCGCGTCGATCGGCGAGGGCCACGAACCGTACGCCAGGGTCTGCACCTTGTCCCCCATTTTCCTTGGTCCCCCGTGTGCCATCGCTCAGGCCGTCCGCAGGAAGCGGTCGAGTACGCGGACGCCGAAGTGAAGCGCCTCGACCGGGACGCGCTCGTCGACCCCGTGGAACATCGCCGCGTAGTCGAAGCCCTCGGGGAGCTTCAGCGGCGAGAAGCCGTAGCCTGTGACGCCCAGGCGCGAGAACTGCTTGGCGTCCGTGCCGCCCGGCATGCAGTACGGCACCACGTCCCCCTCGGGCGCGAACTCCTCCACGGCGGCCCGCATTCGCGCGTACGTCACCGAGTCCACCGGGGCCTGAAGGGCTACCTCCCGGTGCTCGTACTCCCACTCCACATCGGGCCCGGTGAGCTGGTCGAGGGTCTCCCGGAACTCGTCCTCGCCACCGGGCAGATACCGCCCGTCCACGCGGGCGACGGCCTCCCCCGGGATCACATTGATCTTGTAGCCGGCTTCCAGCATGGTCGGGTTGGCGCTGTTGCGCACGGTCGCCTCGACCAGGGCGGCAGCCGGACCGAGCTTGTCGAGCAGCCGGTCGACGCCGCCCTGGTCGTCGAGGTCGGCCTCGACGCCGTACAGCGCGGCGAGTTCGGTGAGGGCCGCGCGGACGGTCGGGGTGAGCCGGAGGGGCCACTCGTGCGTGCCGATCCGGGCGATCGCCGCCGCCAGCCGGGTCACCGCGTTGGCCCGGTTCACCTTGGAGCCGTGGCCGGCCCGGCCGCGCGCGGTGAGCTTCAACCAGCCGGTGCCGCGCTCCCCGGCCGCGATCGGGTAGATCTGCCGGCCCGCGCCGTCGTGGAAGGTGAACGCCCCCGACTCGCTGATGCCCTCGGTGCAGCCCTCGAAGAGGCCGGGGTGCGCGTCGGCGAGGAACCCGGAGCCGTCCTCGGCGCTCGCCTCCTCGTCGGCGGTGAACGCGATCACGACGTCCCTGCGGGGCCGTACGCCCGCGCGCGCCCAGTGCCGGGCGACCGCGAGGATCATCGCGTCCATGTTCTTCATGTCGACCGCGCCCCGGCCCCACACCACGCCGTCGCGGATCTCCCCGGAGAACGGGTGCACGGTCCAGTCCGCCGCCTGCGCGGGCACCACGTCCAGATGACCGTGGACGAGCAGCGCGTCCGCCGACGGGTCGGTGCCCTCGATCCGCGCGACGACGTTCGTACGGCCCTCGGTGCGCTCCAGCAGCGTAGGCTCCAGGCCCGCCTCGGCCAGCAGCGCTGCGGCGTACTCCGCGGCGGGCCGCTCCCGGCAGTCCCCGCCGCCGCGGTTGGTGGTGTCGATGCGGATGAGGTCGGAGGTGAAACGGACGACCTCGTCCAGCGCCTGCTGCTCCATGGGCTCCGCAGTCCTCTCGGGCTTCGCGGACTCAGCCATATGTCTCCTCCACCGCGGCCGAGACGATCGTGGTGACCGCCTTGAAGGTGCGGATTCCCTCGTACATGGTCGGGCTGGTGTACGCGACCTTGCGTTCACCGGTACGGGCCACACCCGGCACGACGGTCGCGGCCATCGCCAGGTGCTCGGCGTCGAACTCCAGCGCCACGGTGAACGGCCCGCCCCTGACCGGTTCGTGACGCACCGCGAGCGACGCGGCCTCCTTCGCCGCCGCGCGGATGTCGGCGGCCGTTCTCGTCGGTGTGCGGCACACCGCCGCGTACCGCGACACATGGTCCTTGACCGCCACTTTGAGCGCCTCGGGCGCATAGCCCAGGGCGTCCTCGCAAGCCACGTCGTCGCCTGTCACCAGCACCACCGGTACCCCGTACTCGGCCACCACATGCGAGTTGAGCAGCCCCTCGCTGGCCCGCTCGTCGTTCACCCACACCCCGGTGATGGAGTTCGCGAGGTAGGTGTGGGCGAGGACGCCCTCCATCCCGGCGCCCGCGTGGTAGCCGACGAAGGCGATGCCGTCCACGTCCCCGTGTTGCACGCCCTCCACCATGGACAGCGCCTTGTGTCGCCCGGTCAGCATCTGCGCGCGCTCGTCCAGCTCCTCCAGCAGCAGATTGCGCATCGTCCAGTGCGCCTCGTTGATCAGCACCTCGTCGGCCCCGCCGTGGAAGAAACCGAGCACGGCGGCGTTCACGTCCGAGGTGAACATCGAACGACACCGCTCCCACTGCGGTGTCCCCGGCAGGACGTCGGCCGGCCAGGTGACACCGGTGGCGCCCTCCATGTCGGCGCTGATGAGGATCTTCATGGCTCGAAACCGTACGCGCTCACGCGGATCCGTGGCAGACCTGTGGATAACTCTCACCGCCACGGCCACCGACGCACACCGGGACGGCTCACGGACCCCCGCCCGAGCGGCTCCTACGCCGTGCGCCCCGCCACGTACCACCTCGACGGCAGTTCGATCCGGGTGCCGTCGGCCGTCTGTTCCGTGGTGATCAGCGGGAGTTCGCCGTCGGCGACGAGGGTGAGGCCGGATGCACTCAGATACCGCGGGATCGCGGCGTCGGAGACCTCTCCCGGGGCGATCCCGTGGCGGAAGATCGGGGCGAGTTTGGCAGGGGGGCCGGTAGGGCTCTGGGCGAGGCCCATGAGGACGGGCTTGGCGGCCTCGGCGAGTTCGACGAGGCAGGCCCGGCCGCGCTCGCCCAGCAGCGTGGCGACGGTGTCGACGAGTCGTTGCCGGTCGTCGGGCTCGCACTGGTGGAGGACACCGCGCACGTAGACGTTGACATCGCCGAGGTCGCCGTGGAGGGTCTCGGCATCCGTCTTGTCGGCCGCGTCGAGCAGGCGGTACGTGGCCCGGCCGCCGGGGTCGGCGCGGCGGGCCCGGTCGAGGGCGGCGGTGGACAGGTCGGCGCCGATCACCCGGGAGAAGCGGTCGGCCAGGAAGCGGGTCTGGGTGCCGTTGCCGCAACCGAGGTCGACCAGGGGCAGGTCGGGGGCCGTCAGATACGGCTCGAACAGCGCGAGATGGACGGCCGCGGTCCGTTCGGGCCCGGCGTCCCAGAAGACCGCTCCCGGTTCGTCGGGGGCCTCCCGCCAGAACCCCTCCCAGGCCTCCCTGTACCGACTCGTCACGCTCATGCCCAACCCCCGGAGTAGCGACGCCGGCCCGCCACTCCGGCGGCCCAGATCGGTCTACCGCGCCCGGAATGCACAGACAAGCACCGTGCGCGCACCTTCACCTCTCGTCCAGAACACGCGCGCCCCTACGCGCCCCACACGCCCCCCGGCTCCCGGCTCGGCTCACCGCCGCCTCGGCAGCGTCAGTTCGAACCACACCGTCTTGCCCGCGCCCGTCCGGCTGGTCCCCCACTCGCGTGCCAGGGTCGTGAGGACGCGCAGCCCTCGGCCGAACTCGTCCGTGGGCGTCGCGCTGAGCAGGGTCGGCAAGGTGGGGTCGTCGTCGTAGACCTCGCACTGCAGGGTGTCGCCGCGGACGAGGCGGAGTTCGATGCGGCGCCCGCGCGCGTGGCGTACGGCGTTGGTGACGAGTTCGCCGACCAGGAGCGCGGTGGTGTCCGCGACGGCGTCGAGGCCCCAGACGTACAGCTGTTCGCGGACGACGGCGCGGGCGCGGCCGGCCTCGATCGGGTCGGGGCTGAAGCGCCACTCGGCGACGTCCTCGGGTCCGATTCCGTTGAGCCGGGCCATCAGCAGGGCCACGTCGTCCTTGCGGCCACCGCGGGTGTTGAGGGCACGGATGATCGTGTCGCAGGCGTCGTCCATGGAGGCGGCCGGGTGGGCGGCGGACTCGCAGAGGGTGGCGAGGCCCACGCCGATGTCCTCGCCGCGCACCTCGACCAGCCCGTCGGTGCACATCACCAGCCGGTCGCCGGGCTCCACGCGCACGCGTACCGCCTCGAACGGCACCCCGCCGACGCCGATGGGCGCGCCCGTGGGCAGGTCGAGGAGCTCGCTTCGGCCGTCCACCGCACGGACCAGCACGGGCGGGATGTGCCCGGCGTTGGCGAGGTGCAACTCGCCGGCGATGGGGTCGTAGACGGCGTAGAGGCAGGTCGCGAGGTAGTGCTCGCCGAGGCGCTGGGCGAGGTCGTCGAGGTTGCGCAGGAGCTGCGCGGGCGGCAGGTCGAGGGCGGCCATGGTCTGGACGGCCGTGCGCAACTGGCCCATCATCGCGGCGGAGTTGAGGCCGTGCCCCATGACGTCGCCGACGACCAGGGCGGTGCGGGCGCCGGGCAGCTTCACCGAGTCGAACCAGTCGCCGCCGACGCGCCCGAGCAGCGTGCCCGGGAGGTAGCGGGTGGCGATGTCGCAGCCCGCCATGTGGGCCTCGATCTGCGGGAGCATGCTGTCCTGGAGCGTCTCGGCGACGTTCTCCTGATACGTGTACATGCGCGCGTTGTCGAGGACGAGACCCGCGCGGGCGGCGAGTTCGGCGCCGGTGACGCGGTCCATGTCGTCGAAGACCTCGCGCTCCGGGTGGCGCAGCAGGATCATGAACCCGAGCACCACGTTGCGGGCCTTCAGCGGCACGACCAGCATGGAGCGGTTGCTGATCAGCGGCCGGATGTCGCGCTTCTCGAACTGCGCGGCGATCGCGTGGCCCATCTGCTCGCTGATGCGCGGCACGAGGACGGGCTCGCCGGTGGTCATGCACTGGAAGAACGGGGTGTGCGCCGGGAACGGCATGGCCTCGCCGACCGGTACGACGTCGTCCCAGCGGCCCGGCTCGTCCGTGTGCTCCACGGCCACCCGGTGCCACATGGTCGTCGTGTCCGGCACGCCGTCGGGGAAGCCCTCACCGGCGACGACCTGTTCGCGCAGATAGGTGCCGGCGACGTCGGTGAAGCGGGGCACGACCGCCCTGCTGACCTCGACGATGGTCCGGGACAGATCGAGGGAGGTGCCGATGCGTCCGCTGACCTCGTTGAGGAACTCCAGGCGCTCGCGTACGGCCGCGTATTCGAGGTCCTCGCCCTCGTCCCGCACATCCTCCGGCACCGGCAGCCCTTCGGCGACGGCGCGCGCGGCCCGTTCACGGCGCGCCTGCCGCTCCGCGCGCCGGGGCACGCCCCAGTCGGGGGTGACGGGCACCCGGTCGTTCTGGCTGAACTCCAGGACCGGATAGCCCAGTTCGAGGACCTGGGCGACGATGCGGGCGCTCTCGCCGACACTCATGCTGGGCAGGATCTCGGGGAGCCTGCGGGCGAGTTCCTCGGCGCCGGGGAAGTCGGTGTGCAGGGCGAAGCCGGGCGCTATGCGTTCGACGGCCACGGCCACCCCGTCGTCCTGCCGGCGCAACGTCTCGGCGTCGGCGGCCAGCACGAGGAGCCGTTCCCGGCCGGGGCCGACCAGGGGGTACGCCCACCACAGGACGTCTGTCCGGTCACGGCCCGGCACGGTGAGCCGGGCACGGCCCGCCGCCGGGTAGGACAGTTGTCCGTCGAGGGAGGTCTCCAGGTCGTGGCCGAGTGCGTCGTACGCGGAGTACGCGCCGTAGCGTGGGGTGCCGTCCTCGTCCGGGAGGGCGCCGGAGACGGGCAGCAGGTCGAGGGCGGGGTGACCCACCGCGTCGTCCTTGGTGGTGCCGAAGAGCCGGCGTGCGCCGGTGCTCCAGTGCGACACGAGGCCGCCGCGGTCCACGACGACCACGGCCAGGGGGATGCGGCCGACCGCGGCGTGCTCCGCCGTGCCGTCACCGGCTCCGTGGCCGGTAGTCGCGCCCGTGTCGGTGCCACGGTCCATGGCCAAGGCCCTTTCTCCCCACGGCTCGCAAGATCTGCGCCGCCCCCACTACCGTACGGCTGCGTAGTGTGGCGATGTGTGGCAATACGCGAATTGCTCCATAGGAGCCTCCGGCGCACGCGCAGGCCACACGGGCGGCGCACGATCGCTCGCACGCCCCCACATGACCGTCGCCGGGCGTTCCCGTGGCCGACGGCTCAGTCCGCGTGCCCCAGCTGCAGGTCCCGTTCCGTCCTACCACCGCCGGCGACCTGGAGCACCGTCGCGACCGGGGGATACCCGGTGGCGATGACCGTGTACTCACCGGAGGAGAGGTCGACGAACCGGAACGTTCCGTCGATGCCGGTGGTGATCGTGTCGACGACGTTCCCGGCGGCGTCGAGGAGCGTCACGCGCGCGTCCTCCACCGGTCGGCCGCCCCCGGCGCGGGCCGTGCCCCGCAGGACGGCGCCCCCGGCGAGTTCGACGTCCTGGCGGGTCTCGCGGGCGGCCCGGACGGTGACGGGGAGCGCGGCCGGGCGGTAGGAGTGGGCGCCGGCGGCGAGGGTGTACTCCCCGGCGACCAGCTCGGTGATGAGGTACTCGCCCTCCTCCCCGCAGCGGGTGGTCACGACGACCTCGCCGTGCACGTTGGTGAGCGTGACGGTCGCGTCGCTGACCACCCGGCCGTCCGCGGTCCGAACCGTCCCGGCCAGGCGCCCCGCGCCGCCGAGCACGATGTCGACCTCGACGGGGCGCTCCCCGACGGTGACGCTCACGGCCTGCGGCTGGTGGCCGCCGGCTGCCGCGATCAGCACGTACGCCCCCGGCCCGGGGGTGGACAGCGTGTACCGCCCGTCCTCGCCGCTGCCGCCGCGCCCGGTCTGCCGGCCGGTGGCGTCGATGAGGGTGAGCGCGGCCCGGGGCACGACGGTGCCGTCGGGCTGCTGGACCGTGCCGCAGACGGGGACCCCGGGGACGTACGGCGCGCGAAGCGAGATGGGGGTCCCCCCGCCCGAAGGGTGAGGGAGCGCCTGCGGCATCCGGACGGACGGCGTGGGCGCGGGCCCGGCGGGAACCTCGTCGAAGGACACCGGCGTTTTCTCCTTGAGGAAGCAGGCGATGAGGAGCCCGAGGACGAGCACCGGCGTGAGGTACAGGAAGATCCGCGGCATGGCCTGCGCGTAGGCCTCGGCATAGGCGGCGCTCAGCGGGGCGGGCAGGGCGTGGACGAGGTCCGGTGTGAGAGAGCCGGGGTCGGGGAGGACGGCAGCCGTGTGCTCCGGCAGGCGGTCGGCGAGCCGGGCCGTGAGGAGCGCGCCGAAGGCGGCCACGCCCACGCTGCCGCCGATCTGGCGGAGACAGTTGCCGGCGGCGGTGGCGGCCCCGATGTCGGCGGGGCGTACGGAGTTCTGCACGGCGAGCATCAGGACCGGCATCACCATGCCGATGCCGGCGCCGAGGACGGCCGTCCAGATGCCGAACTGCAGCCGGGACGTGTCCGTCTCCAGGCGGGACAGCAGCCACACGCCGAGGGCGGTCAGGGCGCTGCCGAGGACCGGGTAGGTCCGGTAGTGCCCGCTGCGGCCGATGAGTTGGCCGGAGACGACGGACGCGCCGACGATGCCGGCCATCATCGGCAGCATGAGCAGCCCGGACTCGGTCGCGGAGATCCCCCCGACCATCCGCAGCTGGGTCGGCAGGTAACTGACGGTGCCGAAGAGGGCGATGCCGATGGCGATACCCACGAGGCCGGTCACGACGAAGACAGGGTCCTTGAACAGCCGTAGCGGGACGAGGGGTTGGACCGCGAACCGCTCGACGACGAGGAAGAGGGCGGTCGCCGCGACCGCGCCGGCGGCGAGTCCGAGGACGAGCCGTGAATCCCAGGCGTACTCGGTGCCACCCCAACCGGCCAGCAGGACCAGGCAGGTCGAGGCGACGGCGAGCAGCAGCGTCCCCAGGACGTCGAGGCGCCCCCTGGTCGTGGACTTCGGCAGTCTCAGCGCGAGGGTGACGACGGCCAGGGTGATGAGCCCGAAGGGCACGTTGACGTAGAAGCACCACCGCCAGGAGAGGTGGTCCGTGAGCCAACCGCCCAGGAGCGGGCCCGCGACGGAGGCCAGGCCGAACGCGGCGCCGACCAGGCCCAGGTAGCGGCCGCGGTTCCGGGACGGCAGGATGTCGGCGATGATCGCCTGCACACCGATCATGAGGCCGCCCGCGCCGACGCCCTGGAGCGCGCGGAACGCGATGAGCTGGTCCATGCTCCGGGAGAACCCGGCGAGCGCGGACCCTGCCACGAAGACCACGAGCGCGAACTGGAAGACGCCCTTGCGGCCGCGGAGTTCACCCAGTCTGCCGTAGACGGGCAGGGTGACGGTGGCGGTGAGCAGATAGGCCGTGATCGCCCACGACATGCGGTCCACGCCGTGCAGCTCACCGACGATCTCGGGGAGGGCGGTGGCGACGACCATCTGCTCCAGCGCGGCGAGGAGCAGGACGACCAGAAGGGCGGAGAAGACCAACCGGACCCGGTGCGGACCGAGTCGGGGAGGTCCGTCCGCCGGTGGTGATGTCGCGGGTGTGGTGGTCGGTTCGTCCTTCACCAGTGTGATCGCGCCCATGCGTACCGCTCCCCTCGTCGCACCTACCGACAATTCCCGCGTTAAGCGGCAACTGTCGGTAAGTGCGGCGAGTTACGGCATTCCGGGGAGCGTCATGGAGATCCACCCGAACCGGTGAGGGGGGGCAACGAACCCCGGATGATCGCCCGTTGGGCCGGGCATCCTCCTCGTCCTCGGTGTTACTTCTCCACCTCGGTGGCGAGGTTGGCGAGCAGGGCGTCGTAGATCCGGCCGAGGCCCTTGGGGGCGAAGGTCTTCTCGAAGAAGCCGCCGATGCCGCCGGCGCCCTGCCAGGTGGTGGTGACGACGACGCGGGAGCTGCCCTCGCCGGCCGGGGTGACCCGCCAGACGGTGACCATGGAGGAGTTGCGGTCCTTCTCGACGAGCTCGCTGTCGGAGGGCTCGGTGACCTCCAGGAGACAGTCACGGACACGCTTGCTGGTGGCCTGGAGCTTCCAGTGGACGAGGGTGCCCTCGCCGTCGCCGCCCTCGCGCACCTCGTACTCGCTGAAGTGCTGCGGCATCAGCTTCTCGCGCGCGCCGCTGTAGTCGGCCAGGGTGTCGAACACCGTCTCCGCGTCCGCCGCGACGACTCGTTCAGTCGTGGCCTCGACCTGCGCCATTGCACTTCCTCCAGCACTTGGTAACTCGGGGATGTACGGAAAGCCAACCACCCCCCGGCCGGAGGGCCCAAATCGGGGTGCCCCAAGGGCCCGGAGCGACGTACCCGGAGGACCCCCGACGAGACCTCCACACGGTGTTCGAAAACCAGTTCGCACGATCAAGAGAACATGTGTTCTATTCTGGGGCGAGAGCAACCGAGGAGGCGTCCATGCGCTGGGACCATCTGGCCGAGAACCCCGCCACGGCCCGGGACGCCGCGCTGTTCGGCGCGGACATGGTGACGAGCCGCACCTTCGACACTCCCGAGTTCCGCGGCATGACCTTCCACGAGGTCCGGGCGAAAACGATCGTCAACCGGGTGCCGGGAGCCTCCCGGATGCCGTTCGAGTGGACGGTGAACCCCTACCGGGGCTGCACGCACGCGTGCGTCTACTGCTTCGCCCGCAAGACCCACAGCTATCTGGACCTCGACACGGGCCTCGACTTCGACTCGCAGATCGTCGTGAAGATCAACGCGCCCGACCTGCTGCGCCGGCAGCTGGCCTCGCCGCGCTGGCACGGCGAGCACATCGCGATGGGCACCAACGTGGACTGCTACCAGCGCGCGGAGGGCCGCTACCGCCTGATGCCGGGCATCATCGCCGCCCTGCGCGACCACGCGAACCCCTTCTCGATCCTGACCAAGGGCACGCTGATCCTGCGCGACCTCGACCTGATCCGGCAGGCGGCAGAGGTCACCGAGGTCGGCATCTCCGTCTCCGTCGGCTTCACCGACCACGAGCTGTGGCGCACGGTCGAGCCGGGCACCCCAGCCCCGGAGCGCCGGCTGGACGTCGTGCGCGCATGCACCGATCTCGGCATCGGCTGCGGGGTGCTGATGGCCCCCGTGCTCCCCTTCCTCAGCGACCATCCCGACCGACTGCGCGAAACCGTGAGGGCCATCGCTGCCTCCGGCGCCACCTCCGTGACCCCGCTGGTGCTGCATCTGCGGCCCGGCGCACGCGAGTGGTACGTGGCCTGGCTGGAGCGCCATCACCCCCATCTCGTACGGCGTTACGAGCTGCTGTACGCGGAGGGCGCCTACGCCCCGAAGTGGTATCAGCGGCAGATCACCCGTCAGGTCCACGAACTGGCCCAGGAGTACGGCATGGGGCCCCGGCGCGCGGAGCTGCCGAGACGGATACCGGTGCGCGAGCCGGCCGTGCCGGAGACGGCCCGGGACACGGCACCGACCCAGCTGACTCTGCTCTGACGCCCCTGGGGGCATCCGGGCGCTTCTCCCGCCCCGATCGGGTCAAGTCTTGGTGGAACGCGTTCTTCCGAGGGCGTGCTCCGGGACGATGCGACGAAGGCCGTGGCGTGCACGGCCCGAAATCCTCCGTCCTGGGAGGCCTGACGATGAAGAAACGCGCAGCTGCTCTGTGCGGTGCCGCCGCCGTGTTGGCCGGAATGGTCACGGCGGTCCCGGCCGGCGCGAGCGGCGCTTCCGCCACCGCCCCGGTGGCGAAGCCCGCCTGGAAGAAGTGTGCCACCGCCGACTATCCGACGCTCCAGTGCGCATCCCTGAAAGTGCCGCTGGATCACCGCAAGCCGAACGGCAAGAAGATCACGCTCGCCCTCTCCCGCGTCCCGCACACCGCGAAGACGTACCAGGGTCCCCTGCTGGTCAACCCGGGCGGCCCCGGCGGCAGCGGCCTCACCCTCGCCGGATTCGTCGCGTCCTCGCTGCCGAAGAAGGTGGCGGCACAGTACGACGTCATCGGCTTCGACCCGCGCGGCGTCGGCGCCAGCAAGCCCGCGCTGAACTGCCGGCCGGGCCACTTCTCGTCGGTGCGCCCCAACTCCCTGCCGACCACCTCGAAGATCGAGCAGGTCAACCTCAAGCGCGCCGAGGCCTTCGCGAAGGCCTGCGCCAAGAAGTACGCAGACGTGCTGCCGTACATCGACACGATCAGCGCGGTCAAGGACATGGACGCCATCCGCGCGGCCCTCGGCGCCAAGAAGATCAACTACTTCGGATACTCGTACGGCACCTACCTGGGCGCCGTGTACGCCAAGCTCTTCCCGAACCGCGTACGGCGTGCGGTGCTGGACTCCGTCGTCGACCCCACGGGGGTCTGGTACGGCGACAACCTCCAGCAGGACCAGGCGTTCAACGACCGCCACCGGGCGCTGATGGCCTGGATCGCGAAGAACGACAGGACGTACAAGCTCGGCACCGATCCGGAGAAGATCGAGGCCAAGTGGTACGCGATGCGGTCGGCGCTGGCCAAGAAGCCCGCCGACGGCAAAGTGGGCGCCTCCGAACTGGAGGACACCTTCGTGCCCGGCGGCTACTTCAACGGCTACTGGCCCTATCTCGCCGAGGCGTTCGCCGCCTTCGTGAACAAGAAGAACGACGACCCGCTGGTCGAGGCGTACGAGAACTTCGGCGCCGTCGACACGGCCGGCGACAACGGCTACAGCGTCTACGCCTCGGTGCAGTGCCGCGACGCGCGCTGGCCGCGCGGCTGGGACGAGTGGCGCGACGACAACTGGGCGGTGTACGAGAAGGCTCCGTTCATGACCTGGAACAACGCCTGGTACAACGCGCCCTGCGCGTTCTGGCCCACGAAGTCCCTCGCCCCCGTCGACGTCTCCAACACCAAGCTGCCGCCGGTCCTGATCCTCCAGGCGACGGACGACGCGGCGACCCCGTACGAGGGCGGAGTCGTCACCCATCACCTGCTGCGCGGCTCCAGCCTGGTCGTCGAGCAGGGCGGCGGGAACCACGGCATCTCGCTGAGCGGCAACGCCTGCCTGGACAAGCACCTGGCGGCGTACCTGACCGACGGCAGGGTTCCGCGCGGCCAGGGCGAGGCCGATGCCACCTGCGAGAGGCTTCCCGACCCGAAGCCCCTGAGCACCAAGGCCGCGTCCACCTCGTCCCGAGGTTCGACGCTGCACGGCCTGTTGGGCTTCCGCGGCTGAGCACGACCTGACGGCGGGGTCGGGGG